>NZ_QSDP01000129.1:0-16981 GCF_003463685.1 Parabacteroides sp. AM58-2XD | reverse complement strand
TTATTCTTAAAACAATATACTATAATAGATTATTAATCAACAATCTAAATCGATTAAGTAATAGTTTTTTTACTGTAAATTAGATATTTATTTTAATGCGTCTGCCCTGTTTGTCTTTTACGGGTACTTGTTTCTCAGATATCGAACGCTTGTTTGACAGCTGTAGAATAAGCGTTCGACTATACACAAACAAGCGTTTGACAGATGGGAGATAACATAGGAGTAGAGACTTTAACAATAAAGAATGAGTAGTATCATGTTAAAAGGATATGAGATAACCCCTTACCGGAATAGAACAAAAACAATAAAATCTACTTGCCGATACTACCTGGCAGAAACCGTTCATGTATAAAAATATCGTAACCTGGAAATCGGGAGTCGCATGTTTTCTTCATTTCCTTCATGCAATATATATTGATAATCAATAAGCAGAATGAAACGATGAACAAATGAAGGTATTTTTTCTGAAAACTTTTATTGGAAGCAGAGCTTCCTCTTGGATAGCCAATACAGCTTGTTTTTCTGCGATACCGTGTCAAGCACGGTAACGAGACACTGTCCCCCGTGCTTGACACAGGGTCGCAAAACAACAACCGATATCGGCCATCCTAAGAGAACGCTAAGCGTTCTTGTCAAGGCCTCAGCGGATGAACGTCCGCGAAGGGGGAAGACAGAGCGTCCCGAGCATCTGCTGTTTGAGCGTAGCGAGTTCAGATGCGACAGCGAAGTCTTTCACCGAAGCAGTGAAGCCGGTGCAGCCTTGATCTTTTGCCTACTTTTCCATCAAGGGAAAAGTAGGTACAATTACAACGGATACCTCCGCAGGAAAGCTACTGTACGATGGATCTCCGTGTACATTACAATATCATCCTCTATGAAAGGGACCTCCTTCCGGAAGTCTCTTAGGAATTTTTCAAGGACAGGTGAAGTCCTGGCCGGACGACGAAACTCCATTCCCTGTGCCGCATTCATTAATTCAATCGCCAGGATATGATCGAGGTTATCCATCACCTTGAACAGTTTGGTTGCAGCATTGGCCCCCATGCTGACATGATCTTCCTGACCATTGCTGGATACGATCGAATCGCTGCTGGAGGCATAACAATACATCTTATTCTGGCTAACCATGCTTGCGGCGGCATATTGCGGAATCATAAAACCGGAGTTCAGCCCGGGATTGGCAACAAGAAATTCCGGTAAACCGCGAAGTCCCATGATCAATTGGGCGACACGGCGTTCGGATATATTTCCTAATTCAGCCAAAGCGATGGCCAGAAAGTCAAAAGAGATGGCCAGCGGCTGACCATGGAAATTACCGCCCGAGATGATCTTGTCTTCTTCCGGGAAGATGGTCGGATTATCCGTCACCGAATTAATTTCCGTGAGCAATACACCGGAAACGTAATTGATCGCATCCTTTGTCGCTCCGTGAACCTGCGGGATGCAACGGAAAGAATAAGGGTCCTGCACATGTTCCTTTTTCCGGTTGATCAGTTCGCTTCCCTCCAACAACCGGCGGAAAACTGCTCCCGTTTCAATCTGTCCCGGATGAGGACGCATCTGCTGGATACAATCCATGAAAGGATCGATACGACCGTCGAAGGCTTCCAAAGACAAGGCTGCTATCGTATCCGCCTTTTTGGAAAGACGAAAGGCACGCATCAAGGCAAAAACGCCATTTGCACTCATAAACTGCGTTCCATTCAGTAAAGCCAGTCCCTCTTTACTTTTCAGGCGTACGGGTTTCCAGGCAAACTCATCCAACACGCTGATCGCTTCGCGCTTCTTTCCTTTATAATAGACATCTCCCACTCCGATCAGCGGCAGGAAGAGATTCGCCAACGGAGCCAGATCGCCGGAAGCTCCCAAGGAGCCCCGGTCATAAACGATCGGCAGGACATCATTATTAAAGAAATCGAGGATACGTTGTACGGTAATAACCTGTACACCGCTATGGCCCAAAGACAAAGCATGTGCTTTCAGCAGCATCATCAACCGGACAATAACGGGACTCACCTCGTCACCGACACTACAGGCATGGCTTTTCACCAAATTTTCCTGCAAGGTACTCAGTTCGTCAGGCGAGATATTTTTATTGCATAACGAGCCGAAACCGGTTGTAATGCCATAAAGCGGACCATCCTGTTGTTCGATTTTCCGGTCCAGGTAGTCGCGGCAACGCTGGATGCGTTCGCGCACCTCCTGGCTTAACTCGAGCTTCATGTTCTGAGTCAGGATCAACTCTATGCTGTCGAATGTCAGCGGTTCGGAACCTACATAATAGACATTGCTCATAATTAATAATTATTTAATTTGCCAATGTGCAATATGCCAATAAAGGAAAACTCTTCCCCAATTAGCACATTAGCATATTGGCACATTATAAAATGGTTTTAACCCAATCCAGTAACTTCGTTTCAATACGGATCGCTTCCGATTCCAGATGGTCGGCTTTCACTTTCATCTGCTTCACAAAAGCTTCGTCTTTGATGGAAGCCAGGTTGATACGTACGTTCAGCAGGGCTCCCAAGACACAGGTACGGGCAGTCATCATGGCAACACAGGCATCGGTAACGGCATTCCGGTTTCCTTTATGTGCCACATAAATGACGGTTTCCATCACAGACGCGATCTCTTCGGCAACCTGCATAGGGACAATAGCCGCCTCTTTCGTGGCATCTTCAATGGCCCGGGCACGTTCAGCGATCTGCTCTTCCGTTTCTTTCGGAAGTTTAAAGGCAGCAAACACACGATCGTAGGCTTCACTGTCACGGTCGATGTCGCGGATCAGGCGCTCACGGATCAGAGCAGCTTCCGTAGCGATCGTTTTCATCTGCCCTTCTACATCGGCATATTTCTTTTTCCCGATGGTCAGGTTGGCAACCATCTCCGTCAATGCGGTAGCGATAGCACCGTTTAAGGCTGAAATACTTCCGCCGCCCGGAACCGGTGCGTTACTGGCTGTCTCCGCCAGAAATCCTTTAATAGTCAAGTCTACAAGCATGGTATTTATATTTAAGGTATTAAACAATGAATAAACTGTTTCTCAGATCATATAAATGATTCCGTCCTTGATCACCGTATCCACGATATTCATTCCCACATTATAAGGCAGGAATTTATAAGACGGATATTTCAGCAAGATCAGGTCGGCCTTCTTTCCTACATCTATACTGCCGATCTTGTTGGCACGCCCCAAAGCCGCCGCCCCGTTGATCGTCAAAGCGGTAACCGCTTCTTCCGGAGTCAGTTTCATCTGAATGCACGCCAAAGCGAAAAGCATCGGGATAGAACAGGAAAAACAACTGCCGGGATTATAATCGGTAGCCAGTGCAACTGCACAACCGGCGTCAATCATCTCACGACCACGGGCATAAGGTTCGTTCAATGAAAAGGCCGTAAGCGGAAGCAAGGTAGCAATCACCCCGCTACGTGCCAGCCGTTGGATGCCTTCATCCGAAGCGTGCAGCAAATGATCGGCACTGACAACCTTCAGACGGGCCGCCAGTTCCGCACCTCCAATAGATACGATCTCATCGGCATGCATCTTCAACTTAAACCGCTGACTTCGGGCGGCACGTAACAAACGTTCACTCTGTTTTACCGAGAATACTCCCTGTTCACAAAAAACATCACAGAAAGTAACCGTTCTCTCCAAGCGAAGTTCCGGCAGGACCTGTTCGATTATATAAGTAATATAATCATCCGTCTGATGGGTATATTCAGGGGGAATGGCATGAGCCCCCAAATAAGTGGACACGACGTCGACCGGATGTTCCTCGTTGAGGTCTGCCATTACACGCAGTTGCATCAGTTCGGTTTCGAAGTTCAGGCCATATCCGCTTTTACCTTCCACCGTCGTTACGCCCATATCCAACATTTCGTCGAGCCGTTCATAACCGATACTCCACAGTTGCTCGAAATCACATTCACGGGTAGCATTGACCGTATTGACTATACCGCCACCACGTTCCATGATCGACATATAACTATCACCTTTCAACCGCCAGGAAAACTCTTCTTCACGATAACCACCGAAAATAAAATGGGTATGGCTATCCACAAACCCGGGAAGCAACGCCCTTCCACTGGCATCGATTTCCAGGTATTCGTCCGGATCTACCTGACGTACTATTTCTTTTGTCGGACCGACATGCGTTATAACACCTTCGGAAACAACCACTGCTCCATCTTCTATAATATGGAGATCAGACATTGCCGTACCTCTTTTTGCTTCAAAACCGGAACAGGTTACAACTTGCGATGCGTTCCTTATCAGTAATTTATCTCCTTTCATGTTTTATTCCATTATTCTAGCTTCTAACACCTGGTTCATGGAAAAGTTTTCCAACCCTAAATAAAAAGAAGCTGTATCAATCAATGCTTCCATCGGAACCAATCCGATAATCTCACTACCAACGACCGGAACACCATAACGGCGAGCCTCTATCTTCACCAGTTCAAAAGCGCGGTACAAGGCAGTACGGGTATAGTCGGTCATATTAATCGAGACCTGCACGATACCCCGTTCTTTCAGTTCGACTCCCATTGCTTTACAATAACGAAGGCCGCCGCCGATAAAACGAATCTTACGGGCAATATCGCTGGCAATATTCAGATCGGCCGTACCCAGATTGACATTATAAGCAACAAGCGGCATGCGGGCACCAACAGCAACCGTACCGGCTGTCGGATGGCGCTCCGCCGGTCCGAAGTCCGGCTGCCATTCTGTAAGTTTAATCTTCTCAGCCATCCCTTCGAACTCACCTTTCCTGACTGCTGCCAGATTCTCCCGGTGAGGGGCGGTTGCCGACTTCTCGTATAAAAACACAGGAACCTGGTATAAGGTTGCAATCTGTTCACCAACTTCTTTAGATAAAGCAATCGCTTCATCCATTGTACATCCTTTGATCGGGATGAACGGGATCACATCGACTGCTCCCATCCGCGGATGTTGTCCGCTATGCAGGTTCAGGTCTATCAAAGCGACTGCCTGTCCTACAGCCTCCAACAGGGCGGCTTTCAATGCCTCCGGTTCACCGACTACAGTAACTACCAGGCGGTTATGATCTTCATCATTGCTATAATCCAACAGTTTTACTCCTTGCCTGGCTCTGAACGGCTCAATAATCTTTTCTATCTTCCCTAAGTCCCTACCTTCACTAAAATTGGGGACACACTCCATAATTCTATTCCAACTACTCATAAATTCAAGTATTTAAAGAGGTCTTTATTGTTTTCCGTATCAATTCTTCCTCCGGAATATAAGGAAGAGTGATATGATACTGATTCTCATTATTCTTATTAAATGTTTCACTTGTTTCCAGAGCATGCCGGTTACGTGCCCAGGCACGGCGCGCCACACCGCCCATTACATCCCATAACATGGCGGAACGTAATATTTCGTCGACACGGTTACTTCCGTCAAGAACCATACCGAATCCTCCGTTTATCGCTTTACCGATACCGACACCACCACCGTTATGAAGGGCTACCAGACTCATTCCGCGGGCTGCATTTCCGGCAAAACACTGTACAGCCATATCGGCCATCACGTTACTTCCGTCGTAGATATTGGACGTCTCCCGGAAAGGCGAGTCTGTCCCGCTGACATCATGATGGTCGCGTCCCAGCATCACCGGCCCGATCTCTCCGTCACGGACCATCTGATTGAAACGGAGTGCAATCTTCAGCCTGCCTTCGGCATCCTGATAAAGGATACGGGCCTGTGTGCCTACTACCAGATTGTTCTTTTCGGCATCGCGTATCCAGTTATAGTTATCACGGTCCTGTCCCCGCCGGTCCGGATCGATACAATCCATGGCGGCATGGTCGGTTTTGACCAGGTCTTCTTTTTTCCCGCTCAGACAAACCCAGCGGAAAGGACCGTAGCCGTAGTCAAACAATTCCGGTCCCATTATATCTTCCACATAAGACGGCCAGATAAAACCATCTTTCTCATCGATACCATTCCTGGATATATCTTTTACACCTGCATCATAAATTGCTTTCAGGAATGAATTGCCGTAATCAAAGAAATAGGCTCCGGCATCTACCAACCGTTTTATCACTTCATAATGTCTGCGCAAAGAACGGTCCACCAGGGCACAAAACGTTTCCTGGTCTTCCGAAAGCAAACGCGTACGTTCCTCGAAAGAGATTCCTGCGGGACAGTATCCACCCTCATAAACAGCATGGCACGAAGTCTGATCACTCAGCAAGTCGATAGGAATAGATTCCGATGCGGCATATTCCAACAGGTCTACAATATTCCCATGATAAGCAATCGAAAGAGGCTCTTTGGCACGGCAAGCATCCGTTGCCAGGCGAAAAGCCTCGGCCTCGTTATCTGTAACCAACTGGACCCATCCCTGCGAATGGCGTGTTTCTATTCGCGATCGATCCACTTCCGCCACAACGCAGGCAGCACCGGCAATAACAGCCGCTTTCGGCTGTGCCCCGCTCATTCCTCCTAACCCGGACGAGACGAAAAGATGTCCTCGCAAGTCTTTATCCTGCGGTATGCCGAGTTTAAGGCGACCAGCATTCAGGAGCGTATTGAAGGTTCCATGTACAATACCTTGCGGTCCGATATACATCCACCCTCCGGCTGTCATCTGACCATAGTTGGCAACCCCCATCTGGGCTGCCACATGCCAGTCCTTCTGATTATCGAACATGCCGACCATCATCGAATTGGTGATAATTACCCGGGGAGCATCCGGCTTGGAACGGAACAAACCGAGCGGATGGCCCGATTCGATCACCAAGGTCTGCTCCTGTGTCATGATCTCCAGATATTGTTTGATCAACCGGTATTGCATCCAATTCTGACAGACCTGACCTGTCTCTCCATACGTCACCAACTCATAAGGATAAAGGGCGATGTCGAAACAGAGGTTGTTGTCAATCATTACCTGGAAAGCTTTTCCTTCCAGGCAGTTTCCTTGATAGTCATCAATGGGACGTGCTTTCAGATCACCCTCCGGACGATAACGATACCCGTATATCCTTCCACGGGTACGAAGTTCTTCCATAAATTCAGGTGCTAATGTCTCATGAAGTTCTTTCGGAATGTACCTTAAGGCATTTTTCAATGCCGTTTCAGTTTGTGCAGACGTAAGGGAATAACCGCGATCGGGGGCGCGGCGGATACCGACAACAAAAGAAGGATATGCCGGCAATTGGCTACCTAGATGTATATCCATAACTGATGACGTTTTAAAATAAACTTACAATTTGTCAGAATAAAACAATTGCAAGTGGCCTACAAGGTAGATATTTCCGTGCAACCGGACAATTTCGGCTATATGTTTAGAAGCATATTGTAAACAAGAAAAAAGACCATCCCGCAATGAGATGGTCTTTTCATTATTTCATAAAAACTGTCTGTTACTTAGCAGCTTCGGCAGCTTTTTTGTTGATCTTTCTTTTCTGTATTTCGTATGCAATCGGAGTTGCAACGAACAGTGTAGAATATGTACCTACGATGATACCCAGCAGGATAGCGAACGTAAAGCTACGGATTGTGCTACCACCCAGGATAAAGATACAAAGTACTACAACCAATGTTGTCAATGATGTATTGAATGTACGGGACAACGTTGAGTTCAAAGCGTCATTGATCACCTGGTAACGATCGCGTTTCGGATACAGACCGATTGTTTCACGGATACGGTCAAATACAACCACGGTATCATTGATAGAATAACCGATAATCGTCAGGATAGCCGCGATAAATGTCTGGTCGACTTCCATAGAGAACGGTAACACTTTCCATAATAAAGTATAGAAAGAGATGATACACAATGTTGTCACTGCTACTGAAGCAAATGCACCTACAGAGAATGACCAGTCGCGGAAACGAAGCAGGATATAAGCAGCCATACAGAACATCGCGAAGACAACCGCCATGATAGCGCTGTTCTTGATGTCGTCGGCCATACTCGGTCCCACTTTCTGAGAACTCTGGATATAAGTTGTTGTGAACTGATCCAATGTTGTTCCTTCCGGAAGCAGCGGTTTAACGCCTTCGAACAATAATGATTCGATTTCCTGGTCTACAGCAGGATCGGCATCGTCGATTTTATAGTTGGTAGATACACGAACCTGGTCCGGTGTACCGATCGTGATAACACTTACAGCACCATCCAGTTTTTCGTCCAGCATATTACGAACTTCATCCGTTTTTACATCCTGTGCAAAACGAACGATATAGTTACGTCCACCGGTGAAGTCGATACCGTTATTCAAACCGATCGTCATCATGGAGATCGCTCCCAAAAGAACGATACCGGCAGGAATCAGATAACCAGTCTTACGAGCACCCAGGAAGTTGATCTTCGGATTAGTCAACAGGTCTTTCGTGATAGATGTTACGAATGTTACATTCTTCAGTTTATCCTTAGCCAGTAATGCTTCGTAAACGATACGAGTCAGGAAGACTGCAGTAAGGAAAGAAGCGAACAGACCGATAATCATTGTAGTAGCGAAACCACGGATAGGACCTGTACCGAAGTAGAACAATACAACACCTGTAATGATAGATGTTAAGTTGGAGTCGAAGATAGCAGAGAACGCGTTACTGTAACCATCAGCAATAGCCTTGCTTAACGACTTACCGGCTCGAAGCTCTTCTTTTGTACGTTCATAGATCAACACGTTAGCATCGACTGCCATACCCAGCGTCAACACCATACCGGCGATACCCGGCAAAGTAAGTACAGCCTGGAAAGAAGCAAGGATACCCATCGTGAAGAAGATGTTCAATACCAATGCACCGTCTGCAATCAGACCCGGGATAATTCCGTAGAATGCACACATATAGATCATCAACAGGATCAATGCCAAAGCAAAGGAGATAACACCTGAGCTGATAGCTTCCTGACCCAGTGACGGACCGACAACGTCTTCCTGTACGATATGTACTGAAGCAGCCATCTTACCTGATTTCAATACGTTAGCTAAGTCCTTCGCTTCTTCCGGAGTGAAGTGACCTGTAATCTGAGAACGTCCTCCGGTAATTTCGTCATTTACGTTCGGAGCGGAATAAACCATATCATCCAGAACGATAGCGATAGCTTTACCGATATTCTCTTTTGTCAAACGAGCCCATGCCTTAGCACCTTCTGCGTTCATGGCCATACTAACCTGCTGTTCTGAACGGCCGGCCTGCTGTACGAAGTCTGCATTAGCATCAGTTACTACGTCACCACCTAAAGCAGGCGTTCCGTCACGGTTAGTAACCTTGATAGCATATAATTCGAAAAATTGTTCTTTTTCGTCGATAGCCTTAACACCCCATTTCAAAGACAGGTTACGAGGTAACACGTCTTTCACCTGTTTCATTGCCAGATATTCGTTGATCTTAGGAATGTCTCTTACGTTAGCCACACCAACGGCAGCACCACGACCTAACTGGCCGTTATACTGATTGATCTGTAACAAGGCAAACAACGGATGCTGTTTTGCAAATTCTTCCATCGACTGGTTTGCCTGAGCTTCCGGTTTATCCTGAGCGATCTGCTGTAACAGAGAATCGGCTTCGCTTGTAGCGGCAGCATTATCTGTAACAGTCTCCGTAGCAGTTGTTTCAGTACCATCAGCAGAAACAGTTTCTGTTTCAGTTACGGCTGCTTCGTCGTTATGCTCTTTCAACACTGTAGCCAGAATATTGTCGGCAGCAACCAACTGCTGGTAAACTTCCGGCAACTGATAAGTTTCCCAAAATTCCAGGTTTGCACTACCCTGTAACAATTTACGAACACGTTCAGGCTCTTTTACACCCGGAAGTTCCACCAGGATACGTCCTGCTGTTTCCAAACGCTGGATGTTAGGAGATACCACACCGAAACGGTCGATACGGGTACGCAATACGTTGAATGAATTATCAATAGCACTCTTCAATTCATTTTTCAACACTGAAACGACCTGAGCATCTGTGCTCTGCGGAGTAATTTTATCTTTCAACTCAAATGTGCTGAAAATAGCAGACAAACGTGCGCCATTATCCAGGTTCTTGTACTCTTCTGCAAACAAGTCAATAAAGTCTCTCTGACTGGTTGCCTGGCGAGCATAAGCTAAATCCAAAGCCTTGTTGAAGTTCTCATCCTGGTTATTATTTGAAAGTGAACGGATTACATCTGCCACATTCAATTCCAGAACGACGTTCATACCGCCTTTCAGGTCAAGTCCTAAACTAATTTCCATTTCACGGCATTGCTTAAGCGTATAGCCCAGCCACACCTTCTGAGTAGATAATGAGTCCAAATAAAGACTCTCTTTCGACGGATCCCCTCCTGCATACTCAGCGGCTTTATTGTTGTAATATCTTGTTACAAATGAGAACGATAGATAGAACAAACATACAAGCGTAAGTAATACCGCGAAGACCCTTACAAATCCTTTGTTTTGCATTTGAATCTTGAGTTTATGTTATTACATTATTTATTTTCGTTTTTTCACAGGGTGCAAATATAGGCTTTTTTTCTTTGTCAAATAGTAATTAGATTAATTATTTGTCACTCTCTTAGTTAATTTCAAGTACAAATATATATCTTTGCCTGTAAAAAAACACAGTATTGACCATGAAACAGCTATTATTATTCTTTTTATTTATTCCTTCCTTGCTTATAGCACAGGAAGATCAAAAGTATTTAGCCGGTGCTATTCCTGAAGAAGGAGGCAAAGTCGTATTTACCAAAGAGATAAATATGCCATCACTTTCGAAAGGGCAGATTTACGATATTATGTACCAATGGGCCGAAAAGTTCTTTAGCGAAGAAGGACGCCGACTGGTCTATTCTGACAAGGACAAAGGCGATATTGCTGCCGTAGGTGAAGAATACCTGGTATTCCAAAGCACAGCCCTATCATTGGACCGCACACTGATGGATTACCGCGTAACCATCGAATGCGAAGACAATGCTGCTAAAATTAAACTGGCCGGCATCCGTTACGAATACAATGTATCCTATCAGCGTGAACCTGAAAAGTACACAGCAGAAGAATGGATCACAGACAAATATGCACTGAACAAAAAGAAAGATAAACTGAATCGCGGTAACGGCAAGTTCCGTCGTAAAACAGTCGATTTTGCGGAAAATATGTTCCAGAGTGCCGATGCCGCATTCGGTATCCAGCCGGCCGGCACGGTAACACCTGCTTATGCCCTTACCCCTGCAACTCCGGTACAACAGCAACAACAAGCAGTCAGACCGGCAGCTCCTGCCCAGCAAATCGCACAGGCTCCCGTCGGCAACAACACAGATGTATGTCAGGGATTATCGGCTTTCGAACCGGATAAAGTCCCTTCTACATTATTGAATATGCTGCCGGATAGCAAAATGCAGGTAACACCGGCAGATAATGAGAATCTGGTCGAGAGATATGCCACCTGGAAGGAAATGGGCAAGATGTTCGGAAAGAATATCGCTTCTATTTCTATCAGTCCGGAAAGTGAAGTCTACAAAGCAGTCAAAGATAACGACATCTACACGATCACTTTCACCAAAAAGGATGATACGGAAACCTGGTTCATGATTCAGTGTGTTAAGCAGGGCGAGTCAAGCGAAGGACAACAGAAAATCGTTATTGGAGAGATACTTAACGTATGGATCAGATAAATACAAAAATGATAAAGAAAACAATATTACTGCTATTGCTGATATGTCCCGTGCTTGCTATGGCACAGGGACATAAAGGCAGTGTAGAGTCGTGTGCCCCGATGAAAGAGGGAAAGGTTTGCTACAGCGACGAAGTAGACGTTGAAGGCGTGAAGAAAGGCGAGTTGTTTAAAGCGATCGACAAATGGGCCAAGAAGAATTATGGGAAAGATGTTTTCCTGTCGAGTGTCAATTCCAGCAAGTCGAAAGGAACGATATTTATCAACTCAAAGGTCGAGCTACTCTTGAACGATACGGATAAAACAATCGTCAAGTACAAGATGAGAATCTATTGCCACGATGAGAAATATAATGTAGAGCTGACGGATATTTCATATCAATACGATCCGAACAACGAAAAGAAATATAAAACCTATCCGGCCGAAAACGTTATTGCCAACAACGGAAAGAGCAACACAATCGCATTGATCAAAGATCCGTTACTTTTCTGTAATGCGACCTTCTTTTTTGCAGAAAACTTATTTGCCGATGTGTTTAGTGCAGCAGATAATGACGAGTAAAAAACAAACAGACTATATATTAATGTAAGGGGATTCCGGCAAGGGGTTCCCTTATTTTATTCTTCCAGACTCAGATAGCACCATAACGGATAGTGGTCGGAATATCGTACCTTGTCAATAGTGCAGTTCATTGACTTCATATTCTTTGAATGCAATATATTATCGATGCGGAACCAGAACATATTCTGATTATAGGTTATTCCCATCCCCTGTCCGGATTCGGCAAACGAATCAATTAAAGGCCCCTGTACCGTACGATGTGCATATGAAATCGGCGTATCATTAAAGTCACCGCAAACCAGGATGTAATCACCTTTTGCCTTTGAGATTTCTTCTGCGACGGCATCTGCCTGCCGGGCACGTATCTTAAAAGCCGGGCCCAGCTTTTGTTCAAGCGCACCTTTAATCCCATCGAAAGTATCCGTGCCGATATTTTTTATAAAAGCCGTATAGCGGCTCCGGTCCTCCATCGTCAATTTAAAAGATTCCAGGTGATTATTGATCAAAGTCAGTTTCTTCCCATTCACATTCAACTCATGAATAGAAGAAGCATTGCTATCGCTTTTATATTTTATCTTCCGGCTGTTCGAGATCGGATATTTAGAAAAGACAGCTATCCCATAATCCGCATAACTGGTCTTATTTATAGGAATAACAGAACGGTACGGATACATATCAAGCGCCTTATACACCTTCGCCGATGTCAGGTACTTGTCGGATTTACTCACGGCATACTCCTGCAAACAGACAATATCGGCCCCCGAACCGGCAATATATTCGAGAATCTTATTAGGAGATTCCGTCGTATGGTTCAGGTAAGCAAAAGCCATCACATTATAGGTCAGCACCTTCAATACATTTTCCTTTGGAATATCTTTTGTCCGGCTATGATAAGGGAAATACTTTTTCACCGGCCCCCAGCAGATCAGGAAAGAACATAATCCGATCAGCAGGAAACGCCATTCCCATAAAAACAACCAATAGAGGATAAAACAAAGGTTCAGGACACATAAAATAGGGAAAACCAATCCCAGATAAGAAAAACTTAGGATAGTATCAGGAGAAACACGATCTGAATAAGCTGAAATAACAAACAGCACGACAATCAAAACATTGGCAAGAACGAACAATGATTTGAATAAAAGCTTCAGTGTTTTCAATCCTTCACTCATTTTTTACTTGCGTCAAATAATTGCCTTTTTTCATCAGCTGAAAGACTCTCATATCCGGAACGTTTCAATTTATCCAGAATAGCATCAAGGTCTGCCGATTCCCGGTGTTTACGGGCATTATATTCATAATCGGTTTCTGCACGTTTGTACGTCACCTTCATTTTGGGTTTTCTCTTTCCGAGATTCACCACCCAATCCAACAGGCGATTCATCGGTACCGTCAAATCTTTTCCTTCTTTAATCCGCATGGCAAACCAGATACCGAATAAGGCACCGCCAATATGGGCAATATGCCCACCGGCATTCTCGGAAGTAATGGCTAACAGGTCGATCACAAAGGTGAAGAGCGCCAGATAGATCAGCTTGATTCGCCCTATCAGGAACAGATTTATCTCCAGATCTTTCCGGTAGAACGATACGGCAAAAACTATTGCCATCACCGAAGCCGAAGCCCCCATCAGATAGCTTGAAGAAGCCACCGTCTGAAAATACGGAAAGATATTATAAGCAAGCATAAACAGTATTGCACCGGCAATACCTCCCAGCAGGTACAATCCCCCCAACTGCCGTTCGCTGAAAAATGTCAGAAACAGCCCGCCAAACCAGTACAACCAAAGCATATTAAAAAGGATATGCAGGAAGTCGAAATGGGTGAACATATAAGTAATGACCGTCCACGGCCGGTACATCAACAACTCCGGCGAAGAAGGCATCTGCAAATATTGCAAAAAGGAAATTCCGGGGATATTAAAAAGGAGAAATATCACCCCCATCAACCGGATCAGGATGAAAAGCCCTACATTAATATATATGAGCTTTGCCAGTATATTTCCTGCCCGGAACGTATTCTTCAGATTAGTAAAAATACTTTCCATTGTCTGCATCTTTCTTTTTCCAGTAGCGAACCATAAAGAAGCCGAACAACATACCGCCTAAATGGGCGAAGTGTGCGACCGTATCTCCACCAAAACTGGAAACACCCATAAATAGTTCTGCCAGACCGTAAAACACAACAAAATATTTAGCTTTAATAGGTATCGGAATAAACATCAGGAACAACGGCACATTCGGGAACAGCATGGCAAATGCCAACAGGATACCGAACACTGAACCGGAAGCCCCTATCGTGATCATCATATTCAATGAAGGATCCATACGAACCAGTTCAAACAGCGTCAGACCATTCGCACTGGCAAAAGATTGAACCGAATATGCCCATACCAGTTCCTGTACGATACCGGCACCGATACCTGTCACGAGATAAAAGGTAAGGAAACGTTTCGGTCCCCACACATTTTCTAATACACGTCCAAACATATACACCCCGAACATATTAAAAAAGACATGTGCAAAAGAGTGCGTATCGTGCATGAACATATAAGTAACAAACTGAAACGGGTAGAAATCTTTCACACCCGGAAAGTGCAATCCCAATAGTTGCACCAAATCAATCCCTACTTTCGGTAACACCAGACTGGCTACCCAGAATAGCAGGTTGATAATGATAAGGTTTTTTGTAACGGGCGGTATACTATTCAAGAACCCGGAGCCATTTTGATTCATCATACATATATCAATTTGCGGGCAAAGGTAAATATATTTTGATTGTTTTTCCTTCAAATAGTACTAAAACATAGTAAATCAATAAAAAAAACAGATTTTTTCTTTGCAGAATATCAAATTAAAACTACATTTGAACCGACTTTTAGGCTATCACAGATTTGTTTAATATATTAATTATCAATCCATCATGAACAAAACAGAATTTATCACAGCTGTAGCGGAAAAATCCGGTTTAAGTAAGGCTGATGCCAAGAAAGCAGTAGATGCTTTTGTTGAAACAGTATCCGACGAAATGAAAGCAGGAGGGAAAATTGCTCTTCTAGGTTTCGGCTCATTCTCCGTAACTGAAAAAGCAGCCCGCAAAGGCGTTAACCCAAAGACAAAACAACCAATTGAAATCGCAGCTCGCAAAGCCATCAAATTTAAACCCGGCGCAGAGTTAAACGACAAGGTTCAGTAAGAAACGGAATATTTTCATATTCGAAGAGGTGTTGCAAAAGTGTCATTTGTCAGTTTTACAACACCTTCTTTATTCTTTCATTGTTGGAATGTTGTTTTATCATATATTGTGATACAGTATTCGCATATATTATGATACTGCATTCTCATATATTATGATATTCTTTTCGCATAATATATGATATAAAATAATTCCAGAGAACATCACTGCCCCCTGGAACCCACACTAGTATTAATATTAAACTTACCTGATTACACAGGTTAGTATTGTTATTCCGAACAAAACATGATAACGGGACTTCGGTCCCGTTTCATCTATCACATTACAAAGATCCTGCTTTTCAATCAATTATCATTACATTTATGGTTCTCATGCCGCACCCGGGGACTCCGGAAAGCCTCTTTGTAAGCAACTATCGCCACCTAAATTTCATTTTCCGCAACAACGAGAATACGTCAAACATATATACGCTCTATTTGCAGACCATTCGCTCCGCACAGCACGAATAGAGTAAATCGAATGAATTACGCGATCAAAGACCACCCTCATGCTGGAAATACCAGGTCCATCCATTAATATTAATCTGAAGAACCAGCCAGGGATCGTTGTCGGCAAAGAAAAAGACAATCTTATATTCACTCTCCCGATCGAGATATTCCTGAGCGCTCATATTATGCCCTTCGATTTTTGTCATCACCAGAAAATCGGTCAGATTGATATTGAACACCTTTCTACCGGAGGTTTTCTCTGTTACCACAAAACGTGCGTTACGATTTTCCAGAAACCGCATCGTATTCAGTTCGACAATGCCTGCTGCCAGATTCTTTTGTTCGATATGATAAGGACGGAAACTAAGATTATCATCTCCAAGCAGCGAATTATCGTGTGCCAGATAACCGTTGGATTCGATTATTTCATAGGTATAGGCATTCACATCTACCCCCCAGGAGTCTTCATTGCTCCCCTGAAAAACAAACCGTACTTTATTGGTATCTTTTATCAGGTTGATAACTTCCGTCTGATCGGTGGTACCGGTAAAGTCCACGTTATTAATCTCGCCATACCAAAGCGGCTCGAGTTCCTTATCGATGATAAGTGTTTCCTCACGTTTCAACTGTAGCTTCAAGTCGGCGATGGAGGAAATACCTGCCTGCAACGATGTTATATCGTATGAATCATGTGCACCTGCCCATGCCATAAACTGGTATTGTCCGACAGGCAACTTAACTTCCATCAGATAACTGCCTGTTCCCAATGTACTCCCTTCCTCTGCTTGTTTAAACAGGAACTTGCCGTCTTTATCAAATACATAAAGCTCCACTTTATCCACCTGCGAATGGAATGCATCAGCAAATTCCATATTGTAATCATACTTAAACTTAACAAACAAACGGCACTCCGGCAGATCTTCGTTAAAGCTATCGCATGAAGTCATTATCAGGGAGCCGATAAGGACAAACCACATGGCTATGTGACGTAATAGGCTTTTTAGCTTCATATTCTTATGTTTTTAGCAAAAATTTTCCGATAAAATAGGAGAATAAAATTCATCCCTTTTGATAACGGCGAACATTCTCGCCACAAGTTTTGCCCGTAAAGCAT
>NZ_QSDP01000128.1:0-17156 GCF_003463685.1 Parabacteroides sp. AM58-2XD | reverse complement strand
TGACCTCAAAGGTATGATTTCAAATCGTCGCGCCTAAAAAGTAGTATCTAATAGACTATATTTCAATTATTTCAAAGAACTATTTATCCACTTTTACGGGACAGTAATGATTCCCATTTTTGAAATCTTCTAAAACGGAAGGTGTAAAGATATAAGGATCATCAGAATAATAATTGAATATTGCTTCAAAATCAAACTGCTTCATATTATCAATGTATTAATAAATAAAAAATCCTCATAAACCTAAGTTTACAAGGACTTCTTATACTCAGCGGAGAGATAGGGATTCGAACCCCAGGAACCTTTCAGTTCAACGGTTTTCAAGACCGCCGCAATCGACCACTCTGCCATCTCTCCAGTATGTTTTGCTATCGTTTTCTCTCGATTGCGGTGCAAAGGTAGTGATATTTTTTATATCTCCTAATTTTACGAAGTATTTTTTTCTTTTTAAGCTATTATTTTTCTTTTAACCACTCAGGATGGGGAGTCATATCCGTTTTATTACTATTTTTGTATTCTATAATTATCAATGAAGTAATAAGTTTTATATGAGAAAGTTGAAAGATTTATTCCTGATTTCGGTGGTGTTGCTGCTGGTTAGTTGCTCCATGTCTGCCAAATCGGATAAAAACGAAACAGGAAACGTAGCTGCCCAGGGCGAAGTTGTAGTACTTAACAAAGCAGACTTTCTGACCAAAGTATATAATTACGAGAAAAACCAAACAGAATGGGTTTATGAAGGCACCAAGCCTTGCATCGTCGACTTCTATGCTGACTGGTGCGGACCTTGCAAGAAGGTTTCTCCTATATTAAAGGAATTGGCCGGAGAATACAAAAACGACATCATCATTTATAAGATCAATGTCGATAACGAAAAGGAACTGGCTGCCGCTTTCGGCATACAGAGCATCCCTACCCTACTGTTTATTCCTGCTAAAGGAAAACCGCAACTGGCACAGGGAGCACTTTCAAAGGAACAGTTCGTTGAACAAATCAACGGTTTCCTGCTGGGAAAGAAATAAGGGGACACACAATAAAAAAGAGGACACTCCACACAGGAAATGTCCTCTTTTTATTTGGCATTAAGCGAATTACTCAGCGCTTTCTGCTGCCGGAGCTTCTTCTACAGGAGCGTTTGCTGCTGCTTCTTCAGCTGCCTTTGCTGCAGCGGCGGCTGCTAATTCAGCTTTCTTTTTAGCTACTTCTTCTGCTTTTGCCTTGTTAGCTTCTTTTTCAGCTTCCAGACGAGCTTTTTCTGCAGCCTTAGCTGCTTCGCTGTCTTTCGATTTTACTGCTTCAACAGATGCTTGTTTGTTTTTCAACCAAGCCTGGAATTTTGATTCCGCTGTAGCTTCGTCGAATGCACCTTTCTTAACACCTTCCAGTAAATGCTTTTTCATGCATACACCTTCGCGTGACAGAATGTTGCGAGTTGTGTCTGTAGGCTGTGCACCTACCTGTAACCAATACAAAGCTCTTTCGAAGTTCAAATCTACTGTAGCAGGATTAGTGTTCGGATTATAAGAACCTATCCTTTCAATAAACTTTCCATCACGTGGAGCCCTGCTGTCTGCAACTACGATCTGATAAAAAGCGTAGCTTTTGCGACCGTGTCTTTGCAATCTAATTTTTGTTGCCATGTTTGAATAATTAATTTAAGCTGTTTGTATTAGCGGGTGCAAAGATAAGTTGTTTCAAAACATAAAACAAATATTCCAAACATTTTTCCTACCTTTGCGCCTTCTTTTTACACATATATATAATGTACGTATGATTTCTATTGATGGACTGACAGTGGAGTTTGGCGGAAGTGCCCTCTTTTCTGATATATCTTTCGTTATAAACGAGAAAGACCGGATTGCCTTGATGGGGAAAAACGGTGCGGGCAAATCGACTTTGCTCAAAATACTTGCCGGGGTACGCGAACCGACACGCGGAAAGGTTTCGGCACCCAAAGATACGGTCATTGCCTATCTGCCGCAGCATCTGATGACGGAAGACGGGCGCACCGTCTTTGAAGAAACGGCACAGGCTTTCGCCCACCTGCATGAGATGGAAGCCGAGATCGAAACGATCAACAAGGAGTTGGAAACACGTACCGACTATGATTCGGACAGTTATATGGAGCTGATCGAACGCGTTTCCACACTCAGCGAGAAATTTTATTCCATCGAGGAGATCAATTATGACGCCGATATCGAGAAGACATTGCTCGGACTGGGTTTCAAGCGCGAAGATTTCAACCGGCAGACCAGCGAGTTCAGCGGTGGCTGGCGCATGCGTATCGAGCTGGCGAAGTTGCTCTTGAAGAAACCGGACGTGTTACTGCTCGACGAGCCTACGAACCATCTGGACATCGAATCAATCCAGTGGCTGGAAGATTTCCTGATCGATAACGGGCAGGCGGTGGTTGTCATCAGCCACGACCGGGCGTTTGTCGACCATATCACCACCCGCACAATCGAAGTCACCATGGGGCGCATCTACGACTACAAGGTGAATTACAGCAGTTATCTGCAACTCCGCCAGGAACGCCGCGTACAACAACAAAAGGCATTCGACGAACAACAGAAAATGATTGCCGAAACCCGGGAGTTTATCGAACGTTTCAAAGGGACATACTCCAAAACGCTACAGGTACAAAGCCGTGTCAAAATGCTTGAAAAACTTGAGATACTTGAAGTGGATGAGGAAGACACATCGGCACTCCGCCTGAAGTTCCCGCCCTCTCCCCGCTCCGGTACGTATCCGGTGATTATCGAAAACGTGGCAAAAACATACGGCAACCATACGGTCTTCCGCAATGCCAACCTGATGATAGAACGGGGCGACAAAATCGCTTTCGTAGGAAAGAACGGCGAAGGGAAGTCCACGCTGGTGAAATGTATCATGAAAGAAATCGAACACGACGGCACGCTGACCATCGGACATAACGTAATGATCGGTTATTTCGCTCAGAATCAAGCTTCGCTGTTGGATGAGAACCTGACCGTCTTCCAAACGATAGACGATGTGGCCCAAGGTGATATCCGTAATAAAATCAAGGATTTGCTCGGAGCGTTCATGTTCGGCGGAGAAAATTCAGCCAAAAAGGTGAAGGTTTTGTCGGGTGGAGAGCGCACGCGCCTGGCGATGATCAAGCTGCTGCTCGAACCGGTCAACCTGCTGATTCTCGACGAGCCGACCAACCATTTGGACATGAAAACGAAAGATATCCTGAAACAGGCGTTGCTCGACTTCGACGGTACGCTGATTGTGGTGTCTCACGACCGTGATTTCCTGGACGGCCTGGTAACAAAAGTCTACGAATTCGGCAACCAGCGGGTCACTGAACATCTTGAAGGCATTTACGAATTCCTTCAACGGAAGAAGATGGAGAATCTCAACGAACTCGAAAGAAACAAAACAAAATAACAATCAATCAATTACAGTTTCCTCGTAGTTTAACTTTCAGGAAACTGTAATTTCCTAACAATTCCTTTATTCGGAAACTCTAGTTTCCTGCCTAAGAAACGACAGTTTCCTCCGCAGGGAACTAGAGTTTCTCCCATAGGAAACGCCAGTTTCCTAATAGCAGAACTACGAGGAAACTGTAATGGAGTAATAATCAATAGCAAAGCATTAAATCTTCACTCCCAAAGAAAGCATCAAATCGTAGGTAGCTCGGTTCACGTCGTCATGGTAGCTGTAATGCGTGCGGCGGGAAAAGTAGCGGTTCGAGAGCGATATATTCCATTTTTTGCTGGAAAGATAAACCAGTTTGATGCCCATCACCGTCAAGCGGGAATGGCCTTTGTCGCCTTGTACGCTGAAAGTGTTCGGGTCGACCGTGCTCAGGTCTATGTCCGGATTGTAGCCTTTCCAGGTAAAAATATGGTAGTTCTCCATATTCAGCAAAAATGTCCAGTGCTTGTTGTAAGTCAAACCTGTAAAGGCTTTTACACTATAACCGCTTCCCATGTTGTAATCGCGTTCATCGAGACGAAAATAGTCTGACGAGCCACCTCCCAGGGCAACACCGTTCACATAAAATTCGCCGTAGGCATCGACCTTGTCGCTCGGCTCCGAACGTTTGTAATAGATCAAACCGCCTCCCACAGCCGCCGCCTCTGAAATGCGGTAGGGCGACACCTTGTCACCGTCGCTGGAGCGCAACTGCGAGTCGTAATAGTCGAAGTGCTGGAAAACACCGGCCGTCAGCGTGCGCGGCCCTTTCCCCCAAACCCGTTTGCCCCACAAGGCGCCGATAGCATTCACCTGCGTAATGACCGGCTGGCTGGAGAAGAAATCGAATCCGGCACGCAGCTGAAACCATTCGTAGGGCGAATAAAACTCGTCCTCAAAAGGGTCGCCATAATCCAGACGCAGCGAAAGATGCATACTGGTCGTCCCATGTTTCGAATGCTCCTGCTCCGCCAGGAAACGAGGGCCGGCACTCACGATAAAGTTCACGGGCACAAACGAATATGCCCTACCTTTATGCGGCCTGTGACGCCATGCCTCACCGGTTATCAGACGGTTTATGCCGCGCACGGGCGATATCAGTCCCGAAAGTATCTCACGCCCTACACGCTCCGCCCCACTCGACCGGTCGTCAATAAAAAGGTCAGACAGACGATAAGTGATTTCACCCAGTTCCACCCCTCCGAATGTGGTGGCCATCAGGTCGTTGATAGAGGGCGGTTCGTTCTCCATGAAGAATTCCCACATCAAGCTTCCACCGGCGGCGAAAGGGATAGACTGCCAGAAATTCATCCCGTTGCTGCGTGCAGCGTTGAAGTAAAGCGAACCGTGGTAGGGATGCGCCACCAGATTAGTCGAAAACTTATCGGTATCCCAGACAGGGCCGGTTTTGAAATTGTTCTTAATCGTATGACCGTTAATATGAGCAAAGTCCTCGTTCATCAGAAAACGGTCGAAAGCCCATATCCCGACATTCAAGCCGAACACCTCGCCGGCTGCCAGCCAGGGCTTTTTAGGCATGAAAACAGTCGAGTCGCTCACGTAATTTCTTGTATCCATTTTAGGGAAGTGTTGCCCCTGCATCCCCTGTGCTGAAAGCAAAGACAGCAATCCTATCCATATAAATCTCTTCATCATCTAACAATCTTTTGGCCTGAGCCTTATACCTATTACTCATGCAAACTTATATATAATTAACAGTAAAGGATTCGTTTGGTTTAAATTATTCTTAGGTTGTGTCGCTAGAAACAAACACAATTCAAAGGAAATACTTACTTTTGCAGAAAAAAACAAAATGATAGATTTTATCACCTTTTGCGACTATACAGGGACGTTTGCATTCGCAATTAGTGGGATCAGATTGGCCTCTGCAAAACAATTTGACTGGTTTGGTGCCTATGTGGTCGGGCTGGTTACTGCCGTGGGCGGAGGGACGATACGCGATATCCTGCTGAATGCGACCCCTTTCTGGATGGAGCAAACATCTTATTTAACTGTTTCCGCATTAGCTTTATTGTTTGTTATCATCTTCCGTAAATATGTGATCCGGCTGAATAACACGTTCTTTATATTCGACGCCATCGGGCTGGGTCTGTTCGGCGTGGTCGGAATCGCTAAAACGCTCGAATTTGGTTTCCCTATGTGGGTAGCTATCGTAATGGGAACGATCACCGGATCGTTCGGGGGGATGATGCGCGATATATTAATCAATGAGGAGCCGCTAATCTTCCGAAAAGACATCTATGCCCTGGCATGCGTGTTCGGTGGCGGTGTATATTATTTATGTATGCTCGCTGGGTTAACACCCTCCATCACCCAGTTCGCTGCAGCGTTGGGTATATTCCTAGCACGTATCATAGCCGTAAAATATCACATAAGCGTTCCCGTTTTGAAGGGAGAAGAATAAATTTATTACCTTTGCATTATGACAGTAAACATGAACGATCAGCGCGATAAGGCTTCTATCCTGCTTATCTATACGGGCGGAACAATCGGAATGATTGAAAATCCTGAAACCGGAGTATTGGAATCTTTTAATTTCCAACACCTTAGAGACAATATGCCGGAACTGAAAAAGCTCGGTTACTCAGTATCGACTTATCAGTTCGATCCGGTAATGGACTCGTCCGAAATGGGGCCTGACTCATGGATGAAGATTGTGAAAATCATCGCAGATAATTATGCGAAATACGACGGTTTCGTGGTGCTGCATGGCACCGATACCATGTCGTTCACCGCCTCTGCCCTGAGCTTCATGCTCGAAAACCTCAGCAAGCCGGTCATTTTCACCGGTTCACAATTGCCCATCGGCATGTTGCGCACGGACGGGAAGGAAAACCTGATCACGGCGATCGAGATTGCTGCTGCCAAAGAAAACGGAATACCTATTGTACCCGAAGTCTGCATCTTCTTTGAAAACGATTTGCTGCGTGGTAACCGTACGAGCAAGATCAATGCCGACAACTTCAATGCGTTTCGTTCATACAATTATCCAGCCCTGGCACATGCCGGGATATACATTAAATACGATACGGGACAAATTTATCACCCGGTTTCGCGTAAGCCGCTGAAACCGCATTATCTGCTGGACCGGAACATCGCTATCCTGAAGTTGTTTCCGGGCATCTCGCCGCAGGTGGTGGAAAGCATCCTCAACATTCCCGACCTAAAAGGGGTCGTGATGGAAACTTTCGGTAGCGGAAATGCCCCGAGTTACGACTGGTTCCTGACCATGCTCAAAGATGCAGTAGACCGGGGTATCGTAATCGTCAATGTAACCCAGTGTAGTGCCGGAAGCGTTGAGATGCACCGGTACGAGACGGGGCATAAATTATTGGAAGCCGGCGTTATAAGCGGGTTCGACAGCACGACGGAAAGCGCTGTCGCCAAGTTGATGTTCCTTTTCGGCCACGGGTTATCGCCCGAGGAGGTGAAGGACCACATGAACTGTTCGCTTATCGGGGAAGTGACGATCCCTGATACGTTCCGTTCCTGATTATACTATGTAAAACAGAATAGGCCGCGAGGCGGAATAGAAAAATATGAAACTATCATTTCTTAGCTTAGCAAGTGGAAGCAGTGGCAACTGCTATTATCTGGGTACTCCCGAATTCGGGATACTGATTGATGCTGGTATCGGAATACGTACCATAAAGAAGGTGTTGAAAGATAAAGCGATCGACTTTTCCAAAATCGTGGCAGTCCTGATAACGCACGACCATGCCGACCATATCAAGACGGTTGGTTGCCTGGGAGAGAAAATGAATATCCCGGTATACACTACCGCTGCCGTCCACCGAGGAATAGAAAAAAGCCGTTATGTGGAAGAGACGTTGATCGGTTCACGCCGGGTCATCGAAAAAGAAGTACCTTTTACCATCCGCAACTTCAATATCATCGCTTTCGAAGTGCCTCACGACAGCACGGACAACGTAGGCTACTATATCGAATACGGAGAGCATAAGTTTACTTTTGCGACCGACGTGGGCCATATTACGGATACAGTGAGTCGTTATATGCGAATGGCTAACCATCTGATCATCGAGGCCAACTACGACGAGGAAATGTTGAAGTTCGGCACCTACCCCGCTTTCCTGAAAGAACGTGTAGCGAGTCCGACAGGCCACCTGAGTAACCGTGAAGCTGCCGAATTCCTGGCAGCCAACTATGACCCGAAGCTGAAGGACATTTGGTTGTGCCACCTCAGCCGCGACAACAACCACCCGGAACTTGCCTATAAGACAGTCGACATCCGATTGTTTCAAGAAGGGGTCCGTGTCGGCAAAGATGTCTCTCTGATAGCACTTAAGCGCACGACTCCGTCTGATATCTTTGAATTCGAGTAAAAAATAGTTAGAAAAAAGCGACCGAAAAGTTTGCAAAGAAAAATTAAACCTCTATCTTTGCACCCGCAATCGAGAAACAAAGTCCATAAGCAGGAAACAAGGATTGCAACAGATTGACTTGGTAGCTCAGTTGGTAGAGCAAATGACTCTTAATCATTGGGTCGAGGGTTCGAGCCCCTCCCGGGTCACAAAAAGCCTGTTATAGAAAGTTCTATGACAGGCTGTTTTGTATTATCTATCCTCCTGATATCCCGATTCTAATAAATTGTTAATCATTTTAATTTATTCTTTTCTGTCACATATGTTACAATTTAAAAAGGACAGATGGTGTACTTTTGTCTCAAATCATTTAATAATCAGTTTATGGAACAGTTACATGCACATGAAGTTCTTTTCATGATGGAAGGAAACAGTTACTCAGAGAGCAGCCTGAGAGCAGCTATCATTAATAAATTCGGTTCGGAACAACGTTTTTATGCCTGCTCGGCCGATAACATGAATGTGGATGAATTAATCGAATTCTTGAAAGAAAAAGGGAAATTCATGCCTATGAATGATGGTTTTACGGTAGATGTCAGCAAGGTTTGCAGTCATTAAATCGATACAAATTATTTTTACCCGAGCCTTTTAAAATACAAAAGCCGCCCTATTCTCACGAACAGAGCGGTTGTTTGCCCACTGAAGGGCTTGGGATACAACGTTATTAGATATGAGGATTAACGTTATAGAGTAAAAAGTATGATTTCACCAATTACATTGAATTTATTGATATACTAGTTAATCCAATCAACAATAAAATCAGCTCGCGGGCCCTCACCAGGACTCTTCGGCTCAATAGGGACTTCCCAGTCCGTTATAAAAGCACCTGTATAATCAGATTTGTAACTCACCTCACGGTCTTTTTTATCTCCATTCGATGAATCGTCGCAACCCCATACAAGTGAAGTTCCACGCTCGCCTGCGCGAACGGCATACATCGATCTCTGTTTTTTTTCAGTCCTTCCCCACGCCAAGGGGAGGATACTAGTTTCAGCCAAAGTCATTAACCTAAAATATTTATATACATCTAATCAAACTCACAAAACAACATCTCTTAAAAACTTTGATGTAAAGGTATCCCGCCCGACGCAATGTTTTGCGACAATCTCCGGCTATTTTATTTACGATATTTATAAATGTAGACCCAATACGGAAGCAAACCCTCCGAAAAGGAGGAAACAGACCGAAAAAGAAGAAATTTACTCATTTCATAACAATCCGGCCCATTTTATGATAAAATCAGCTTATTTTGCAACGGCTGGCGGAAAAGGCCCGATACAGGCTTCCAACATTTCCCGCACACCCATTGTTGTATTGATATAAAAATGAACAGAATGAAAAATAAAACACATCAGAAAAGGGTCGCAGCCATACACGACCTGTCCGGATTCGGAAAATGCTCACTCACCGTCGCATTACCTATTTTATCTGCCGCAGGCATTGAAACATCAGCTCTCCCCACAGCCATCCTGTCCACTCATACCGGAGGTATCAGCGGATACACCTACCACGACCTGACGGAAGATATGCGCCCGGTCATGAAACACTGGAAGTCGCTCGACATAAAGTTCGATGCCATCTACACCGGCTTCCTCGGTTCGTTCGAACAGCTCGACATCGTTAAGGAGTTTTTCGACGCATTCAGGCAGGAAGACAACCTGATACTGGTTGACCCGGTTATGGGCGACAACGGCGAACTGTACACCGTCTTCACTCGCGAGTTCGCAATCGGCATGAGGATGCTTTGCCAAAAAGCCGACATCATCGTGCCCAACCTCACCGAGGCGGCCTTGCTGCTCGACGAACCGTTCCATCCGGGGCCTTACACCCACGCATATATCGAAAGCCTGCTGAGGAAGCTCGGCGCACTGGGTCCGCAGAAAGTAGTACTGACCGGCGTTTATTTCAAGGAAGACGAATTGGGGGCCGCCACCTACGACCGGACGACCGACACGATAGACTACGTCTTCACCCAGAAAATACCCGGTTATTACCACGGGACAGGCGATGTGTTTGCCAGCGCCCTGCTGTCGGCCTTGCTCAACGACTTCAGCCTGATCGACGCGGCGGCCATTGCCGTTCATTTTACGACCGACAGCATCCGGCGGACTTACAAGGCAAAGACCGACTATCGCTTCGGTGTTAATTTTGAACAAAGTTTTCCCGACTTTCTAAAAGAACTCAAACTCGTATAAAGGGTTTCGATTTTATTTTTCATCTTTGCGGCATCATATATATAAGAATATAAACTTCAAAACTCCTATACAATTGATATGAGTAAAATAAAAATTGCTATTTCCGGAATAGGGGCTGTAGGGGGTTACTACGGGGGGTTGCTCGCTGCCCACTACCAGGATTCGGAGGATGTGGACATTTTCTTCATCTCCCGCGGCGAGAACCTGAAGGCTATCAAAGAATTTGGCTTGGAAATAAAAAAATCTTTCAAGAAAACAATAGCCATACCAACCCTCGCAACCGACAATCCGGCAGAGATAGGTCCGGTGGATTACCTGCTCTGCTGCACGAAAAGCTACGATCTGGAAGAAAATATCCGTCACCTGAAGCCGGTCATCAGTCCGGAGACTGTCATCCTACCCCTGCTCAACGGGGCCGACATCGCCGAACGGATAGAAAAAATACTGCCCGGAAGCAGAATATGGAAAGGCTGTGTTTACATAGGTGCGCGGCTCGTTTCGCCCGGATATATCGAGAAATTCACCCTCAAGGACCGTTTGTTTTTCGGACTCAACGGCAAGGATAAGGAACAACAACTGGAGTTAAGGAATATATTGAGCTCCGCCCGCGTGTTATCGACCAACCCGGAGGACATCGACCTCGAGATATGGAAGAAATTCTTTATGATCTCCACGGCAGCAACCATCACTTCTTACTTCAACGAACCGATTAACAGTGTGATAGAAAATCATATCGACCTGTTCATCACGCTGGGATACGAGTTGAAAGACGTTGCCGAAGCCAAAGGAATCAAACTGCCGGAAGATATTGTTTTCTCGTCTATCCAGGCCCAAAAGATGATGCCGAACGGTGCGACCACTTCAATGCACAGTGACTTCAAGCGCGGAGGCCAGACGGAAATCGAGACACTGACCGGCTACGTAATCCGCGAGGCGGAAGCCTGGGGCTGGATGTCCCCACCTACCGGTTCATGTACAACGGGCTGACACAATTCCCCTATCCCCAATAAGATCATTAGGAAATCAGCATAGCCTAACAAAATAACAGGGAACGCATACGACGCAGAAAACGCAGAGAAACGCAGATATTATATTGATTATTAATAAAATATTCTGCGAAACTCTGCGTTTTCTGCGTCGTTTCTGTTTCCTAATTCCTTTTTTCAGGAAAATTATCCAATATAAGTCTCCATGAATTTGGCATTCGGAGCCGGAGAAATCGTCACCACCTCGGTATCTGCCGGGATAAGCACCGTCTGACCCTGATGAACGAATATTTCGTTTCCTTTATTGTCGCGGATAGAAGCCTTACCCTCCATACATATATATACGACAAACGAATCGAGTTCGGAGAAGTCGCGCACCATCATCGTATCGAGGTCGAGCAGGTTTGTCGTGAAATACTTGCAGTTGGCCAGTTCGACTGTCGCGTTGGTATGTGCCTTATAATGCGTGCGGTAGTCGGGAGACATGGTATAGTCGATGGCATCTTTGGCCAGCTCGGTATGCAGTTCACGCCCGTTACCGTTGGCATCCTTACGATCGTAGTCGTAGATGCGGTAAGTGATGTTGCTGGTCTGCTGTATCTCTGCGATAAAGCATCCGGCACCGATGGCGTGAACGCGACCCGCAGGCAGGAAGAACACATCGCCCGGCGACACTTCATAACGCTGGAGAACGTCCATGATAGTGTTATCGCCTACCCGTTTCACATACTCCTCTGCGTCAATTTGTTGGGAGAAACCGGAATAGAGGCCAGCTCCCTCCGCGGCGTTGATTACGTACCACATTTCGGTCTTGCCAAAAGAATTGTGGCGTTTCATAGCCAGCTCGTCGTTGGGATGCACCTGGATAGACAGGTCATCACGGGCGTCGATAAACTTAATCAGCAGCGGGAAAGTAGAGCCGAACTGGTCCATTACCTTCTCACCGAGCAACTGCTTGCCGTAAGTGCGAATCAGTTCGTCGAGCGACTTGCCTTCCAAGTCACCGTTATTGACGATGGAATAGTTACCCTCTACATGCGAAAGTTCCCAACTTTCACCGATACCTTCTTCAACCGGTGTGATGCCCTTAAATGGGCAGATGTCTGAGCCTCCCCAAATAATCTTCTTGAGGATAGGCTTAAAAGTCATTGGATATAACATACTGTGTGTTTTGTTGTTTGATTACTTCTTTATCTTTACTTTTCTCAGTACAACAGCACTGCGTGCCGGAATGTACAGTTTAAGCCATTCTTTTTTGTCTTTTTTAAATAATGGGTCGAATTGTGTGAAATGACGCACCGAATCGTCCGCCAGGCCGAAACCACCGAAACGGGGGGCATCTGTGTTGAGAATCACTTCATACTCGCCTTTAGGAACCAGGAAGCCGTAGTCGGTGTACGATTTCGTCGGACTGAAGTTGAACACAAATACCAGGTCTTTGCGCATGTAGGCCAGAATCTGGTCGCCATCGCTATCCCACACCTTCTGTATTGGGGTAGACTGGAAGTTTTTCACGCTACGGAGCAGTTCGATCATTTCGCGGTCGAAGTCGCCCAGATAGTGATATTTCAAATCCATATTATCTACCAGTTCCCACTGGCGGCGTGCATATTTGTGCGACCATCCGTTGCCTTCGCGCGGGAAGTCGATCCATTCGGGATGTCCGAACTCGTTGCCCATAAAGTTGAGGTATCCGCCGTTGATGGTCGAGGCGGTCACCAGACGGATCATCTTATGGAGCGCCACACCGCGTTCAACAACAGCGTTGTGGTCGTCCTTCTGCATGTGCCAGTACATGTCCGCATCTATCAACCGGAAGATGATGGTCTTATCTCCCACCAGTGCCTGATCGTGGCTTTCGGCGTAACTGATTGTCTTTTCGTCGGCACGGCGGTTGGTCGTTTCCCACCAGATGGACGAGGGATGCCAGTCTTCATCTTTCTTTTCCTTGATCGTCTTGATCCAGTAGTCGGGAATGTTCATTGCCATGCGATAGTCGAAACCATAGCCGCCGTCTTCATAGTTGGCAGCCAGTCCGGGCATGCCGCTCACTTCCTCGGCGATGGTGATGGCGTTCTTGTTTACCTCGTGGATCAGTTTGTTGGCCAGGGTGAGATAAGCAATCGCGTCGCCGTCCTGATGTCCGTTGAAGTAGTCGCCGTAATTGCAGAAAGCCTCGCCCAATCCGTGACTGTAATAAAGCATAGAAGTGACACCGTCGAAACGGAAACCGTCGAACTTATACTCTTCAAGCCAGAATTTGCAGTTCGAGAGCAGGAAATGCAACACCTCGTTCTTGCCATAATCGAAGCAAAGCGAGTCCCAGGCGGGATGCTCGCGGCGTGTACCGCTCAGGAAATATTGATTATAGGAACCGTCGAAACGTCCGAGGCCCTCTACTTCATTCTTAACAGCATGGCTGTGTACAATATCCATGATGACAGCGATTCCCATGCCGTGGGCGTCGTCTATCAGCTGTTTCAACTCTTCAGGCGTACCGAAACGGGACGAGGCGGCGAAGAAGCTGCTGACGTGATAACCGAACGAGCCGTAGTAAGGATGCTCCTGTATCGCCATGATCTGTATCGCGTTGTATCCTTCGCGGGCAATGCGGGGCAGCACGTTGCGGCGAAATTCGTCGTATGAGCCGACTTTTTCCTCGTTCGTCGACATACCGATATGGCATTCGTAAATCAGCAGCGGGGCGGTGTCAGGCTTAAAGCGTTTGTTTTTGAACGCATATGGATTGGCTGGGTTCCACACCTGTGCACTGAATATTTTGGTTTGTTCGTCTTGCACGACACGGCGTATCCAGGCCGGAATGCGTTCACCGCTTCCTCCGTCCCACTCGACCAGCAGTTTGAAAAGGTCTTCGTGGTGGAGCAACTCTTCTTCGAGCGCAATCTCCCAGACACCGTATTCGAGGCGTCTCATTTTATATCGTTCGTCTTTCTTCCAGTCATTAAATGTACCGATAAGATAGATAGCTGTGGCATTCGGGGCCCATTCACGGAACACCCACCCCTTGTTGGTTTTATGCAAACCGAAATACAGATAGCCGGAAGCCATCTCGGCCAACGTCTGTTTCCCGTTGTTGGTCAGGCTCTTTTCCTTGTCAATCACGTATTGATACCGTCCTTCTATCGCCTCTTTATAAGGGGCAAGCCAAGGGTCATTCTTTATTAGATTCAGCGACTCCATGATTTATTTGAGATTGGTTTAGCGCAAAGATAAAAGAAAAAAAGATACCGTATTGATATTCTCGGGATATTTCTTACTTTTGCATCAAACCCCATGCAATATATGAGTAGAGGAACAAAGAGTATAGCCTTTTATTTAGTGATGATCCTTGTATTCGGTTCATTGATGTATTTTATCGCCAAAGAAGGAGAGAGCCAACAGATTGAAAGCGCCATGACATCGGCCTACGACGCCCCTAAAAACCTCAGTGAAGGTTTTTCCTTATTTTGGGAACTGATGATGCATCATATCCAGTCGCCTATCGGCATCCTGTTGTTGCAGATCATTACGATATTGATTACCTGCCGCCTGTTCGGCTGGTTGTTTCAGAAGATTGGCCAGCCTACGGTCATCGGCGAGATTGTGGCCGGTATCGTACTGGGGCCGTCAGTGCTGGGGCATTTGCTGCCGGAGGCTTCGGGATTCCTTTTCCCGGTCGAGTCGCTGGCCAACATCACTATCCTGAGCCAGTTCGGGCTGATCCTGTTTATGTTTGCCATCGGTATGGAGCTGGATATCACCGAGGTTCGGAAGAAATTAAAGGAAACGATCCTAATCAGCCATACAAGCACGATTGTGCCCTTCTTTTGCGGGATGCTTACTGCCTACTTCGTTTACGACACGTATGCCGACAAAGGCACTCCCTTCCTATCGTTCGCCCTGTTTATAGGTATCGCCATGAGTATCACTGCCTTCCCGGTGCTGGCACGTATCATACAGGAACGCGGATTGACGCGGACGCATCTGGGGACGATCTCGCTCGCCAGCGCAGCCAACGGTGACATCACGGCCTGGTGCCTGCTGGCCGTCGTGATAGCCATCGCACAGGCGGGGTCAATGCTGAGTGCGGTCTATAATATTCTTTTCTCCGCCATTTATATCGCTTTCATGTTCTTTGCCGTCCGTCCGTTCCTGAAAATGGTCGGACATATTTACCATAATAAGGAAGTGATCGACAAGGGCCTGGTCGCTTTTATGTTCCTCCTGCTCATCATTTCGGCTTATTTGACCGAAATGTTAGGGTTGCATGCGTTGTTCGGCGCGTTCATCGCGGGGGTGGTGATGCCAAGTAACGTGAAATTCCGTAAGATCATGACCGAAAAGGTGGAAGATGTATCGCTGGCCCTGTTTCTCCCTTTGTTCTTCGTTTCGACGGGGTTACGCACAGAGATCGGGCTGCTGAACAGTCCCGACCTGTGGTGGATGTGCGGCGTCTTTATACTGGTGGCCATCATCGGTAAGTTCGGCGGCGCCATGTTTTCGGCTCGTTTCGTGGGCGAGAGCTGGAAAGACAGCCTCTATATCGGCGCACTGATGAATACGAGGGGATTGATGGAGCTGGTCGTGCTTACGATCGGTTACGAAATGCATATCCTGCCCCCGTCCATCTTCGTGATGCTGGTATTGATGACGCTGGTGACCACATTTATGACTATCCCGCTCGTTTCGTTCATCAAGTTCTGCTTCCAGACGCGCGAGAAGATCAAAGAATACAAGGCGGTGGAGGTAGCCGACGGCACGTTCAAGGTGTTGCTCTCGTTCGGACGTGCAGGCAACGGGCAGATCATGCTCGACGTAGCCTACCAGATGTTCGCCCATATCCGGCATCAGGTGGACCTTACGGCGCTTCATCTCACCGTCGGTTCGGATGTGAACCCGCTGCACACGGATAACTTCGAGGAAGTCAGCTTCGGGCCTATTCTCTATGGGGCGAAAAAGCTGGGAATCAATATAGAAACGCGCTACGAGGTCTCGAACAACGCTGGACAGGATATCACGGACATCGTAAACACGGAGGGTTTCGACTTCCTGCTCGTGGGTTCGGGCATTTCGATGAGTAACCAGCCGGACGACATCGAGGCGAACCGCTACCGCACCTCTTTCTACAACCGTTTCTTCCGCCGTTTCAAGGCGCCCGAATCGTGGTTTTACCCCGGTGCGCTATTGAAAGACAAGACGAAAATGTTTATCGGAAAAAGTAATTGCGACGTGGGGGTATTCGTGAACCGCGGCTTCGTGAAAGCGAGCAATGTGATCGTGGTGGTCGACTCGGAGAAGGATCTCTTCCTGTTGGAATATGCTTCGACGTTGCTGAAGACAACCCACGGATCGGTCAGCATCCTCGACCGCAGCAGTTCGACGACTCCGGGCAGCGAAAAGATAAAACATGCCATCCGCCAGTTCGTCGATACAACCAAGCAGGCGTTGCTGCTGGCCGACAAGGATATGACAGCGGCGATATTCAGCAACTATAATTTCATGTTGATAAGCTACGATACCTGGAACGACGTCTCTGAACACCGCCGCGAAGCGTTGCAGAAGATGCCATCGACGCTGATTATGAATCATAAGGAGAAATAAAGAAGATATTTCGGAAGATGCGTTCCCCCAAACAGGAGGACGCACCCTATTTACAAAAAGGATGCACCCTTTTGACGAAGAGGATGCATCCTTTTTTATTGCGACGTTAATTCAATTTAAACCTAACCCCTAATTTTACCCCGAAAGACATTACCTTCACTTTATCTGTTACGTTTGAATTCATCATGCCATTATAAGGAATACCTTTTCCTACCGTCATGTTCCCGTCCGGATGATAAGATGCAGGAGTGGATAATAGCTCCTGGTCTTTCTTTTTCTTCATGTTGGTGAAACCGTAGTCGATGTAGCCGCCCAACAACAAGTCGGTGTCTTCGCCCAGGGTGAACAGGAAACCGAGTTCGGCAGTTCCGGCTACGCCCAGTTTCAGTTTGTTCTTTCTGCTCCAGTCCAGCTCGCAGCCGGGATCGTTGATCGTGCCGAAGCCGTGGTGAGGAACAGGCGCCTCCGACGGAGAACCCACGTCGGAAGGGATATGGGGGTAGTAACCCGAAACATTCAGTTCGCTG
>NZ_QSDP01000127.1:0-17765 GCF_003463685.1 Parabacteroides sp. AM58-2XD | reverse complement strand
CCGCCCTGTAGGGGCGGAACAAGATAAATATCAACCCTTTCTACCTTGTCGCACCCCTACAGGGTGCCTCTGGAAGAGAAGGATTCAAGGGGACCCAGGGTTAGAACCCTGGGCTAATTTGTTACAGGCCTACAGCCTGAAGGCACCGTCGCCAACTAGCTCATCCTATAATTAGCAGATAGCTCAAATCTTTCTAAAATTGAATCTGTGCATTCAAAAACGGGAATTGTGCCTGGTGCCAATATGGATAAACGGGGGTGACCTGGCTGGCATTATCCAGTTTTTTTACCTGTTCTGGTGTCAGGTTCCAGCCGACAGCCTCCAGATTCTGTTTTAATTGTTCTTCCGTGCTGGCCCCGATTATCAGGCTGGAAACAGTTGGGCGTTGCAGTAACCAGTTCAGCGCACATTGTGCTACCGAATGTCCTGTCTCTTCTGCTATTTCATCCAATACATCCATTATATTATATAACGTTCGTAGGAAGTAGCTTCATCGGGGATAGGACTTCCGCCCCGAGCCACACGTCCGTCGGCCGGTATCGGATTGTTGCGCCGGTATCTTCCGCCAAGGCGTCCCGCTGAAAGAGGACTCCAGATGATGGAACCTACCTTCTGATCGATTCCGAGCGGCATTAATTCCCATTCAAACTCCCTGTTGAGCAAAGAATAATGAACCTGCTGTGCCACATAACGACTCCAGCCATAGCGTTCGGAGACAGACAAAGCCTTCATCAGATGCCATCCGGAGAAATTAGAGCAAGCGATATACCGTATTTTTCCGGCAGTGATCAGATCATCCAGAGCGCGAAGCGTTTCTTCTACCGGCGTATTGGCGTCAAATCCGTGCATATGATAAATATCAATATGATCGGTATTCAGTCGTTTCAAGCTGGCTTCGCAGGCCTCGATGAGGTGGAAGCGGGAAGAACCCATAGCGTTTCGTCCTTCCGGATTCAGGTTGAATGTGGCTTTGGTCGATATCAACAGTTTATTTCTCAGCCCTTCAACAGCTTTCCCCAATATCGTTTCAGAAAGTCCGTCTGAATATGCATCAGCCGTGTCGAACAGGTTTACACCCGCATCGAGGCAAAGGTTTATCATACGCTTGGCTTCGTCCACCTGGGTATGTCCCCATCCTTCGAAACCGTTTGTACCTCCAAAAGTAGCAGTCCCTAAACAAAGCACGGGTACATAAAGTCCCGATCCTCCTAATTGTCTGTATTCCATAGCTTACCTATTAAATTGTTATTAAGATCTTACTTACAAAGGTATATAAAAATCCGCATGTGTTTATTTATTCTTATCTTTGTATCAAATTTAGGTTATTAGAAAAAGTATGGTTAAGGCAATTTTCTTCGATATAGACGGGACGTTGGTCAGTTTTAAGACACATGAAGTACCCCGCTCTACCATTGACGCATTGGATATCTTACGGAAGAAAGGTATTAAAGTTTTTATAGCAACAGGTCGTCATTACAGTTCCATCAACAATCTGGGAGATTTAAAATTTGACGGATATGTCACACTGAACGGTGGATATTGTTTTGCCGGAGAAGACAAAGTGATCTATAAACACAGCATTCCCGACAGGGATATCGATGCGTTGATCCGCTATTTGGAAACTGAAGAGTCTTTCCCCTGTGCTTTTGTCCAGGAAAAAGAAATCTTTATGAATTATAAGGATGAAACGGTGGAAGAAATATTCAATATGCTGAATTTTCCGGAGCCACCTATCCGTCCTCTGAGTGAAATGAAGGGAAAGACGGTTTACCAGTTAGTCTCATTTTTTACTGCCGAACAGGAGAAAAAGATCATGTCTATCTTATCCCATTGCGAATCCACCCGTTGGAATCCGTTGTTTACCGATGTGGTACCTGCCGGAAGCAGTAAGCGAATCGGTATTGATAAAATGCTGGAATACTTTAAGATACCATTAAATGAATGTATGGCTTTCGGTGATGGCGGTAATGATGTAGCCATGCTTCAGCATGCCGGGATCGGGGTTGCTATGGGGAATGCTGACGACGACGTAAAACAATATGCGGATTATGTAACCGATTCCGTTGATGAGGACGGGATATTCAAAGCGTTGAAATTCCACAACATTATTTGAACCAGTGTTGTTATTTATATAGCTAGTATTATTATTAAAAGAAAGACAGACTCATGATAGACGAATTACTTGAATACAACCGGGGATTTGTAGATAAGAAAGGATACGAAAAGTTTATAACGAATAAGTATCCCGATAAAAAGATTGCCATCGTATCCTGTATGGATACTCGTCTGATAGAATTGCTTCCTGCCGCATTGGGCATAAAGAATGGCGACGTGAAAGTCATAAAGAATGCCGGTGCAATCATTTCGCATCCGTTCGGCAGTGTTATACGCAGTCTGATGGTCGCTATTTATGAACTGGGAGTGGTTGAGATCATGATCATTGGTCATTCTGATTGCGGTGCCCAGCATATGGACAGCGACGAGATGATCGAAGCAATGAAGAAACGGGGTATTCCCGCTGAGCGAATCGATATGATCCGTTACTGCGGAATCGATTTTAAATACTGGCTTCGTGGGTTTGACTCGACAGAATGCTCAGTAAAAGATACAGTCGAACAAGTTCGCAACCATCCGTTGATTCCTACCGATATTACGGTTAGAGGATTTGTAATTAATTCAGTTACAGGTGAATTAACCGAAGTAGAGTAGGGCGGCTATCTTCTGAAAATCTATTTCTATAGATTAAATAAATGTAAAGATAGAAATAATTTATATGTTTTATAGCATAGTTTCGGAAAAAGTGCTTATCTTTGCACTGTAAACAAAAAGAAAAGATTAAGGTTTAGGTTAATTATTAACGAGTCTTCCAAGCGTGGAAGACATAAAAAAGTAAAGATTATGATGACAAGTAGAAATGAAGAAAATCTTCGTACTTTAGCGATGTTGCGTTATCAGGCTGATCGTTATCAGTCAATGAGAAATGGTACAATGAGTCAGCGAGTAAATGCTGAAATCCGTCGCCTGTTAGATGAAATGGGCGCTAACGCAAAAAATTAAACAAAAAGAAAGTATATTATTTTGATGTATTCTCTTCACCAGGGTCTTTTATAAGACTGGTGAGAGATCGAAAGATGGGCATTCGACGCTGACAGAACAGCGAAGATTAGCCTTTTTTTATTTTCTATCCCTTACAATTCTTCGATTTATCTTTTATCTTTGTCTTGGAAAACGAAGATAGGCTGCATTCGGTATAATCAAAACAAGTTTTGCTTCTGCTCTTATTTGCACTATCTTTGTAACCGGAAGCTGAAACTAAGTATTTCCGATAATTTGTAAAACACAATCATACAATGAAAAGAACAGGTTTATTTGTAGCATCCGTCATGCTATCTACCACTCTTTGGGCACAGTCGCCTGTAGAAAAAGGACTGAACACCATTAATAAGGAAAACGCGGAAGCCTATATCGGTTTCTTAGCCAGTGACGAACTGGAAGGGCGTGAAGCCGGTTGCCAGGGAGGAAGGATTGCTGCCGAGTATATCGTTTCCAACCTGAAGACAATGGGCATCGCTCCCTTGAATGAGTCTTATTACCAACCTTTCGAGCTTATAATAAGGAACGCCAGAAGAGGGGACGTTTCCAGGTGCATCCTGATTCGATCGCCCAACTGAAGCAAGGCGTACATCAGAAGTTATCCATGCGTAATATCCTGGGTAAGATAGAAGGGAAGAATCCGAATGAATATGTTATCATCGGGGCTCATTATGATCATCTGGGATTCGATCCGATGCTAGACGGTGACCAGATCTATAACGGAGCGGATGATAATGCTTCGGGCGTATCGGCTGTCCTTCAGGTTGCAAAAGCATTCCTGGCATCCGGTGAGCAACCGGAACGTACGGTGATCTTTGCTTTCTGGGACGGTGAAGAAAAAGGATTGCTGGGTTCTGAATACTTTGTGCAGAATTGTTCTTTCCTGAAAGATATAAAGGGATATTTGAATTATGATATGATCGGCCGCAATTCGAACGAAGCGGTTCCCGAGCAGGTCGATTATTTCTATACGGAAGCAAACAAGGCTTTCGGTGACTGGCTGAAGAATGATATCAAGAAATATGGCCTGAACCTGAAACCTGTTTATCACCCCTGGGACAAGCCGGTAGGAGGGAGTGATAACGGTTCTTTTGCCAAACGCGATATCCCTATTATCTGGTATCACACTAACGGTCATCCTGACTACCATATGCCGAGCGACCATGTCGAAAAGATCAACTGGGACAAGATCGTAGATATTACAAAAGCCTCTTTCCTGAATATGTGGAATCTGGCGAATGAGAAGAAATATTAGTGTTGAATATAAAAAAGGAGAGGATCTTTCAATTTTTGAAGTGAAACAACCTCTCCTTTTTAAAAGCTTAATCAAAACTTTTTACAGTAAAAGTAAACTGCAACGTTGAGCATAATGGAATATACGGATTGGAGTAATTACGATCCCCGTATCCCAACTGATAAGGGATTATAGCATCCACTCTTTCTCCTTTACGGATTTTCGGCAAAAGAGCAGCCAGGCCCTTAATCAGATTCGGACTGTCCAACTCTAAAGTCTGATCTATCGGATTACCATCTTTATTACCTACAATAACTGTTTGGGAAACCGGAATTACTCCTAACATAGAAACTTTTACATCAGAATCTATCTCAGGGAAAGAATCTATTTGACTCGTTTCCAGTATACGATACAAAAGCGTATCTTCATCCACGACCAATCGCTGATACAGCAATTGTCCGTCATCCTCTACATCTTCCTTTTTTTCCTGAAAATATTTCTGATTATCGGCAATCCATATTTTCTCCTCTTCTGTATGAGCCGGTATCGTCTTTTCATCGTCATCACCACAAGCCGATAGACCAATCACCATCACTATTATCCAATACAGGATCACATTAATCGATTTCATTTTTACTCATTTTGTTAAATTATGCAGTACATTTATATAGTGAATAAAGGCTGTCGAAAAAGTTTCTCGACAGCCTTTGCAGTTATGTAGCATTAAGCTAATGTTTATTGCAAAGCATTTCCATTATGGTTCTCAGCAGCAGTGGTACGAGTTGTCCACCAAACCGGAGTATCATATGTATTCTTATGAGCTACTTTTTCAAAGTTTTCACCATTGTTAGTCAACTCGCTGGACGGATAGAACATACGTTCCTGGAATACAACGTTAGGAGTAGCAACGAATGGCAGTTCTCCATCGAAATCCTTTATCAAACGGCGAGCTTCATTATAAATCTCATACGGATTCATGATATTCATGTGACAGAACTTCTGATCAAAGATGAATTTCAATTTGTCTTTTGTCGATGCCAAACTAACAAATTTGTTAGCTGCCAGTTCTGTATAATCGGCTAGATGAGCCTCATCCAAATCTGGAGCTTTAGCCTTTTCCTGAACATATAGAATGCTTGGTAGGGAAGATTCATTATAACTCATATCTTTATTAACCTTATAATAGAAACGAGTTGATGCGTCAATCGCTTTTTTAATACATTCTTTGACATTAATATTGCCAAATTCCCCGGGCCAACGTACAGCAGCTTCTACTAGTGTCAAGTTGGTCTCTGTCGATCCCATTACAGGAAATTTCATATCGAAATTGAAATAAGTACGTCGGTTATACATCGTTGGAATACGTTCCGGATTCCACGGATTGGAAACCACATCATTAAAATTGTACATATCATTTAATTCCTGTTCCGTATAGTATTTAGGAAGTTCGCTCTCTGCTTCCTCTATTGTTAGTGGCAAACCGATATAGCGTCCGTGAATATCAGTTTGGAACATAGCATACAAACGCGGATCAAAATCATGACGAGTAATACCGTTTTCATCCCCTGGTTGATATTCATAATTCATGATATCTTTAATGATTGTTTCCGGTGCACCTGCTTCATATCCACGTTCATCAAGTCCACGGAAGAAAGTCAATTCGAATGCATGTGTTTTATCCTGCTCTTCAAAACCTATATCATGTGAATATTCTGTCAACATACGGTTTTCTGCAACCAATTCCTTAATAGTTGAAATGGCTACGTCCGGTTTTACATGACACAAACGCATTGCCATACGCAAACGTAAGGAATTAGCCATACGAATCCATTTGTCCAAGTCGCCTGCACATAACAAATCGACAGAATTAAACGCAGCCTTTTCTGAGTCAAATTCAAATTGGAATGTAGATAGATCAGCTGCAGCTGTTTTCAGACGGGCCATAATGTCCGTATAGATTTCTTCCTGGGTATCGTATTTCGGATAGAACTTTTCTTGAAAAGCGCCACCTGCTTCGGAATAAGGTATATCGTCATACAAGTCTGTTGAGCGCTGGAAAGCATAACATTGAATAATGTCACAACAACGCATGTACACTTCATTTTTAGCCTTCTCTTCGTCTGACATACCCTGATACAGCAATTTCATACCATTGATTTCCTTGCTATAATTAGTGTTGGTCTGTTCAAATATAAATGTGTTAAACGGTGTACCAGACCAACCATCCCACGGACGGACAATCGTATTGTTTTGGGTTCTGTCCAGATACAACGGGCTAACACCTAATCCCAACATTTTACCAAATCCTCTCATATAATGGTAAGTGGCACCATAGTCATAACGGAACAAATGTCCCTTTGTCTGGGCGGAAGCAAACAGCAAACTAAAGTCAGCTTCTGTCAATTTATCCGGATTATAAAATTTTTCATCCAGTGTGTCACACGACACCATTGCTCCGGTTACGGTAACACCTAAAACCAAGCTGGTTATATATTTTTTGATTGTATTCATATTCTGTTATCTGATTTAGAATGAAACATTAAGACCCAAACCAAAGCTACGGACACCCGGGATACTGGTAACCTCTGTAAATGAGTTGGTTCCCTGTGTAGATTCCGGTGTTACATTCGGGATAGCCTTGTAAAGGTAGCATAAGTTATTCGCAAAGACATTGAGACGTGCACTTTGAATTTTGAACTTTGACACAAAACTTTTCGGTAAATTGTAGTTAAATGACAAAGAACGTAAAGCAATGTAATCACTTTTGTAAATCTGGTCTTCACACAAATCCATACCTCCTTGCCAATATAACTGAGAGTAATATTGTTCTGCAGTAATCAGTTTTTCATTCTGTTTTCCATCACTGGTAACACCCGGTGTGATCACACCATCATGCAAAATGAACGGATAGAAGGAATCAGCAGGAACGGCAGCAGAATGACTGTCCAGCAGAATGCGTTCGCCGGCTGTATTGACATAATAAGGCAGACCGCCACGGGCTTCATCACGATATTTTAATGATTCAACACCAGAACCATTACCTAACAAATACATATTCGTCTGCGAAATCATGGTTGCACCGAACTGGAAGTCAAAGACTGCACTTAAAGAGAAATCTTTATAAGAAAGGCTCGTTGTAAGACCTCCGACAATATCCGGTGTAATTTTACCAACCTTTATCATCTGCGTCTTATCAAAGTCCCAAACACCGGTACCCTGATTTACGATACGGTTACCTTGTTCGTCACGCTGATACGGATAAATATAGATTTCACCATATTCACCGTTAGGAATACTACGAACAGATGCACCTGTAGCACCCCACATATCCAATTGGTTAATGCCTTTACCTAACTTCTTAACTTTTGTTGAATAATTAGCCAAGTTAAGTCCTACTTCCCATGTCCAATCTTTAGTCATGATCGGCTTTGTATTCACCGAAAATTCAATACCACTTTGGGCGATATCACCAGCATTCATGCGAACTTCGGTCAAACCGGAAGAAGAAGGCACTGTCAACTTCGTGATCTGGTCGTATGTATTATTATGGAAGAAAGAGAAATCTACACCAATACGGTTGCCCGGTAAAAATGCACCTTCTAAACCGATTTCATATTCGCGTTTACGTTCTGGTTTCAGATTAGGAACCGGAAATCCGCCATTCGCTGAAGCAAAGTCGGCTGGTGGCAAATAACTCGGCAAAGACATAGTCGGTTGTCCGCCATAAGCACCTAAGGAGAAGTCTACGTTTCCATAATAACGAGGTCCAGGACGACCAACATCGGCCCAAGAAGCACGTACCTTACCAAAATTCAGGCTTGGTATATCAAATGCCTCTGTAAAAATCCATGATAAGCTGGCACCTGGATAGAAATAATGGTTATTTTCCGGAGGAAGGATAGAAGACCAGTCGTTACGTGCCTGAATTTCCAAATAAACCTGATTAGCATAAGCTAATTGGGCAGAAGCAAACACGCTTAACAACAAGTCATTTCCACGAGTACGGCTAGAACGTGGTCCGAAATCTTCACGAGTATTACTCAAAGAGAACCAGTTTTCAATAGCGAAAGTTTCCTGTACCGATTGTTCCTGATATTCTTCTTTATTATACTTTACAGCACCACCGACCATGGCAGACAAATCCCAAACGTCATTGAATGTCTGATTGTAGTTGAAAGAAGATTGGCCATACATAATCATGTTACGTTGACTTGCTATTTGATACCAACCTTGTTTATTTTCGTAAGACAACGGTTTGCTGACATGTTGTTTGATTTCCTGATCGGATACAGTCCAGTCGATACCGCCCAATGTGGTCCAGGAGAACTTATCATTGAATTTAACATCAACATTCAAGGACTGAATCAAATGGTTACGGTCATAGTCGTTTGAGTTACGTAACTGTGACCAATAATAACCAGAAAAATAACTTGTATAAGGTGCAAACTGTGTAACAGGCTGGTTCATACTGAAATAGTTGTAACCGTCTTCTGTCAGATAAGAGTCTTTGATCAAGTTGACATCCTGTTCACGTGGAAAACCATATGTAGCAAAACTCTGCATAGCATACGGTGCATTGTGATCTTTTGTATTTGAGAAGTTAGTGTTCATCTTAACCTTGATCCAGTCGTTTGCCTTCAAATCCGCTGCGAAACTGAATGAGTGAGCTTTATTATCAGCACCTAATGATATCGCGTTATAATCACGATAATTGTAAGATAAACGGAAGGAACCTAAGTCGCCACCATTACTCAATGCAAAATTCACATTTGTTTGACCACCTGTACGGTATAAGTCCCTTTGATTATTTTTCTGAGCGGAATAAGAACGGTACTGTCCATCCCACCATAACAACTGACGGCCATCCAAGCGAGGACCAAAATTGTAACTGGAGCCTCTCCATAGTGATTCAACCGTCTGTCCGGTTACCGGGTCTGCCATGGTATAGAAACCGTCTTTAGAAATTTCTTTCAAAGCCGCAGTACCGGCACTCGAACCTGTACCAAATTCATTCTGCAACTCAGGTAAATATGCTGCCACATTCCAGGAATGGTTGATACCGAAATCAATGCCTAGTCCCTTTTTACCACCGGTTTTAGTTGTAATTAACATAACACCGTTAGCACCTTCTGATCCATACAATACAGCAGCTTTTGCACCTTTCAGGATTTCAATGGAGGCGATATCTTCCGGATTGATGTCATTTAAACCTGTACCATGGTCACCACCGGTACGGCTGTTGGTAGACTGTCCTGTATTTTCATCATGAATAGGAATACCATCCACAACAATCAGCGGACGCGTAGAAGAATCTTCTGTCAGAGAAATGGCATTACGAACCTTAATATTCATACCACCAGAAGGGCCTGATGCAGTAGATTGCAACTGCAAACCAGAAGTTTTTCCATACAAAGCCTGCATCGCATTCATAGGTGTACCGGCTTCGGTTAGTTCTTCACCTTTCACACTACTTACAGAATAACCCAGGGCTTTCTTTTCGCGTTTGATACCCAAAGCTGTAACGACTACTTCATCCAATTTTTGAGCGTCTTCAGCTAATTTGACTTTCAAGACTGGTTGACCTGTGTATTTGATTTCCTGGGTAGCATACCCGATAAAAGAAATCTGAATAACGTCACCATTCTTTACTCCTTCCAATGTAAAATTACCGTCCATGTCGGTAATCGATCCATTAGTTGATCCTTTCACTACAACTGATGCTCCGGTTACAGGACCGAATTCATCTTCAACTACTCCCGTTACTTTCCCAGTCTGTTGGGAAATACTTGTTTTTGGCATTGCTGCAACCGTATTCGCAGATACATATCCGGGAATACCCAGTGTACCGGCTAGCAGCAATAAGCTACAGGCTTAAAGTTTTTCAACATAATTGATGGTTTTTATTTGAACATACAATAGCCATTGCTTTGGCGAAACAATGGTCTGTTCTAATTCTCATTAGATATAATTTTCAATAATTCTTTAGCACCAAGTGTTTTTTTAGTTGGCGTTGTTACCTTAGTACTAAAAGAACTCTGTACATTTTATATCCGCGACAAATATATGAAATAATTATTACCCTGTGTTATTTTTCGTCAAAAAAATATCATTGAATTTCATTTTTAACACACAAGCTAACAAGAATCAAACGTAATTAAGTTAATACACCACTAAACATGTTGGGACATTTGTTAAATAGCCTAATCTAAAGCTCTTAATAAAACTATTTCCTCATTTACATATTAACATTTGTAAACCATAGAAAATTCTATCAACTCAAAAGAAATTCTCTTAGAAGAGATATCTCCTAAATTTATAATTGGGCCCTATGCAGCATAAGCAATAAGATGCACATTACTAAGCAATTAACAAGAATTAGTTAGGATTATTTGACAATCTTTGTTTTTTCATTTATTAACTATAGTTCTTTTAGGACTGAGAACATCATAAATCACAAAAACGTTCACGTTCTCAACTTCAAGACATTTGGCTTTTATACAAATAGAGAGTTCGGAAGTGCTTATGACGCCAAAATAACACTTCTTTAAAATTTTAAACCATCAATTATGTTGAAAAACTTTAAACCAGTTAGCTTTATTTTGCTTGTGGGTGCATTGTGTTTATCGAACAGCATGTATGCAGAAACACATCCCCTGAAACAAAGCGCAACTATTTCCCAACAAAATGGGAAAGTGACGGGAGTAGTTGAAGATGAATTCGGTCCTGTAGCCGGAGCATCTGTAGTTGTAAAAGGAACCACAAATGGTAATATTACCGACATGGATGGTAATTTTACTTTGGAAGGTGTAAAAAAAGGAGACATTATCCAGATCTCTTTCGTTGGGTTTACTACTCAAGAAATTAAGTACACAGGGCAACCTTCTATTAATGTAAAATTAGCAGAAGATTCGCAAGCATTAGAAGAAGTTGTCGTTACCGGTTATGGTGGAATTCAAAAGGCCAAAACACTGACAGCTTCTGCTGTAACTGTAAAAATGGAATCCATCGCAAAATTACCGGTAACATCCATTAGTGACGGTTTAGGTGGTCGTGTAACAGGTGTTACAACACAGTCCGGTTCCGGTGCTCCTGGTGAAACTACCAAAATCTGGATTCGTGGAGGTAGTGAAATTTTGTATGTAATTGACGACGTTGTAATGGAAACAACGGAAGGAGAAATCTTTTTCAACCGCCTGCGTCCGGATGATATTGCATCAATGACTATTTTGAAAGACGCATCTGCTACAGCTATTTATGGGCCACGTGCTGCAGACGGTGTAGTAGTTATAGCAACCAAAAAAGGTGTATCCGGTCAATTAGATATAACTTTCAACCAGAAAGTATCTATCATGACCCCTTCTTATCGTCCAAAAGGAATGAACTCCTACGAGTATGCTCAGACCATGAACGAGCTATATGCGGCAAATTATGAAGAAAATCCCAAGTTCAATAATACTCAGATGTCAAAGTATTACATGGGGTATTTGAATCAGCAAGGGAAAAACCGTGAAGAAATTATGAACCTGGTTAATGAAAAATATAATATGGGTTACAGCATGCAAGACATTAACGACTTGTTTAATCCGTTCGTTACTCAAGGTGGCAATATCGAAGACTATTATCAGACGTACGATCCATGGGAATTCTTCAACCATGTACAACCGATGTATCAGACAAACTTAAGTGTCCGTGGTGGTGGTGATCGCATAAAGTATTATTCAAGTTTAGGCTATCTGAATCAAAAAGGTATCAGTGATACTTACGGGTACGAACAGATTAATGCTTTATTGAATTCTGAAGCGTCTCTGCTGAATGATAAGAGTTTAAAGTTTACACTAAACTTAAACGGCATTGTTTCTACCAAAGAACGTCCGGCAGAAGGTGACAATATATTCAACAAAGTATTATTCGAAGGAGGAGAAATGCTGAATAAGCCAGAACGTTGGAGTACAGGTTTAGAAAGATCAGATTCTCCTGCTTCCTTACTCCGTACAGGATTTAATAATACTTACGATTACCGTTTACAAGCCAATATGGGATTGAAATGGAATTTACCATGGGTTGAAGGTTTATCTGTCGGAGCCAGTGTAAACTTCAGTACAAGTTACACTATGAATAAAAAATTCAATCACCCGCAAGAAGAAGTTTATTCAAACCCTGCTTCAACAATGCCTAATAATTATAATGCATTAGATGCCAATGTATATCAGAAGTGGAGCAATTACTTATTGACAACAGGCATTTATCAGGCAGATTATAACCGTTCTTTCGGAAAACATACCGTTAGTGCCATGGTGACTTATCAAAGCCAGGTAAGAAACACAAACTATACCAACATCACAATGAAAGGATATCCAACTACTTTCGTTCCCCAAATTGGAGCCGGAACTAAATATGACAACTCTGACGGTGGCGAAGTAAAATGGGGTTCTTCTTCTTGGGTTGGCCGGGTTACTTATGACTATGCAGGCAAATATTTATTACAATACAGTGCTAACTATAATGCATCGTTAAGTTACAACCCGGATAAACGCTGGGGATTTTTTCAGGCTGTATCCGGTGGTTGGGTTATGACAGAAGAAACATTCTTTAAAGAACTTATTAATCCCAATATCCTAAACATGTTCAAATTACGCCTGAGTTATGGTATTGTTGGAGGAGAAGTTGGTGACCCATTCAGCTACATGAACCAATACAAACAAGATGGCGCAATTTTACTGGGGAGTAATATGACATCCAATGCAGCTTGGGTAGAAGCAAACGTTGCCAGCGATTTATCATGGACACGTTCTCGTCAGTTAAGTGCAGGTGTTGATTTTGACATGTTCAAAAACCGCTTAAACGGATCATTTGACACCTACTTATATATGAATCACGGTGCAGCCATGAACATGAATCAGAAACTGGTTTATACTCCAATTTTAGGTATGCCTAATACCCCCCAAATAAATGCTCCATTCGAAACCAGCCGTAAAGGTGGTATTGAATTCTCTTTAAACTGGAATGATAAAATCGGTGATTTCAATTATCGTTTAGGAGTTAACTATTCTTATTGGGATGAACGCGTAACTCGCCATCAATCAGAAAGTACAAATTGGTATTATCCTAAATTGAATAGTCTGGGATTGAGAAATATGCAAAATACTTATGGCAGTACTATGATTAGCGGAGGTCTGTTCGGTACCTACGATCAATTATATAATTCAGTTTTAGATAACGGAAGCAGCAATAGTTATAATATGAGTTACAACTTAGGTGCAATGAAGCTCGAAGATCGCAATGGTGACGGAATCATTGACAATGGTGACAGATATTGGGTAAACAAAGCAGGTACAACTCCACTTACCCTATACGGTATCACACTTGGTGGTGGATGGAAAGGGTTAGATATAGAAATCTTCCTTCAGGGGGCAGCTAATGTAACCGGGTCAATGCCTTCCCCATTAAGAAGTCAACAGAGTTACTTGTGGAACTACGGTAAATATTTGTTCAACTCCAGCTATTTGCCAAGTAATCCTGATCTGAATGCAAATTTGCCGTTACCCAATAACGGAAGTACCAAGATGTCATACGGATCAACATTTGTTGACCGCTGGGTTTACAATGCTTCTTACCTGAAAATGAAAAATATCAGTGTTCGTTACGACCTGAAACGTGATTTATTGAAAAACGTATCTTACATTAAAGGTTTAGACGTGAGCTTCATTATTACAAATGCATTCACATGGGTGAATAAAAACTATCCGCTGAAAAACATGGCTGATCCGGAATACATTCCAGTTGAAAGTATTTGGGGCAGTTCTGGTAAACTGGGGGCATATCCTACTCAACGCTCTTACACGTTTGGTGTGACAGTTACTTTATAATCATAAACAACTGATAAAAATTTAATTTATGAAATTAACTGACAAAACAGGTCATTTCCTGTTATCAAAAAATAAAATATCGAGCTTCATCATAAACAGCTTTGTTCTGTGTGCTATTGCAACTACTGTGGGATTAACATCCTGCGACCCGCTTGGAGTAGAACCGACAGATAAAGTATTCGAAGAACAGTTTTGGACAAACGCACAATTATCCCGTGCATTCGTTTACAAATTCTATACCTGGGCCCCAGCTACAGCCAACGATGCATTTACAGCAGAACAATGGTCTGATAATGCAATCGGGAACGATGAAACAGACTGGTCAACTTTTCGACAAACCAGTTTTTGCCAGAGATCCTATGATGCATTAAATGGTATTGACGGATTTACAGCTCCCTGGGGAGAACAATATAAGAAAATTCGTGCTACCAACTTAGGAATCGAACGTATCCCGACAGTCCCATCAATACAGGAGTCTGTTATGAACCAACTATTGGCTGAATGTTATTTCTTCAGAGGTTGGTTATATTTTGAAATGGAACAATATTGGGGAGGCGTACCTTATATAGACAGAGTAATGAATGTTTTCGATGAAACCATGCTGCCACGCATAGGTCGTGAAGAATTATTCGATAAAATACTTGCTGATTTTGACAAATCCATCGAATACTTCGGTAAAACGGAAGAAACACCTCAACTCGGATTAGTAAATGTTGATGCCGTACAGGCTATTAAATCCCGTGTGGCTTTATATGCAGCATGTGCTTCCGATGCTGCAAAAAACAGAACCTATGAGAACCTGAGCGGGACAGAAGAGTCTAAAGCTTTATTCCGTTTCCAGAAAAATTCTGAACATTATTATCAAATTGCTTATGATGCAGCCAAAGGCGTTATTGGAAAATATAAGCTGGAGAATAATTATTCTAAATTGTTCAATAGTGCAGACGGCTATACATCTTCCGAAGCTATTTGGCCGGTTATGTTCAACAAAGATAACCGTTCAGGCTTTAACGTTGCAAAAAATCATGCTCCGGTAGGTAAATATTATGGAAGTACTACAGACTTCAATAAAGATTGGGGAATCCGCGGATCTGCCTATCCTACACAAGACCTGGTTGACTGCTACTACCAAAAAGACGAGGCAGACGGAAAATGGAAACAGTGGTGGAAAACCAAACAAGCTACGGTTGATATGAACGGCTTTGTAGATGCTGAAGGTAATTATAAAGCTGAAACAGAAAATTACAATAAAATGTATGAAAATCGTGATGAACGTTTTTATGCAACTGTACTGTACGACGGTTCTTATTATGCAGGCATTGAAAAAGAAATGTATCTGATTGGCACTTGGGTTGATTTGTCTGAGCCAACAAAATCTGAAAAATACAGTGCTTTACATACTGGTTTCAGAGATTCCGAAAAGCTGAATATGCCTGTTAAATATGCTTCTTCCAATACTATCACAAGTTATTATCCTGCTAAATATATCCAAGGACATTTTAAAGAAGACGGTACATTGGAAACAGAACAAGCTAATGCGTATTACTTCATGGTTCGTTATGCAGAAGTTCTCATGAACTATGCCGAAGCAGCCATTAAATTAAACAAACCGAACGAAGCAAAAGACGCGATTAATCAGATTCGTAATCGTGCCGGTTTGGATAACTTTGATGAGTCGGTCGTTGGACATGATTTATGGGAAGAATATAAATTACAACGTCGTATAGAGTTTGCGTACGAAGTTCCGTCTCATCGTTATTATGATTTACTTCGTTGGAGTGAAGCAGAAGGTAAAACGGTTATTGATGAGTTGAATCGTGGTCCTAAAGGTTTGTTAATCTTCAGAAAAGGTATAGAAAGTGATAAAATTGGAGAAAATGGCTATCCTGCGCCAAAGACAGATCCTAAATATTTCACGCCACGTATTGAAACACGCCGTTTCGATTACAATCGCTATGAGAAAGTATTTAACAAAGCTAATTATTACAAATTACCATTTACACAAACAATTCTGGAATCTGAAAAAGCTTTGGTACAGAATCCAGGATGGTAAGATCGTTATTTATTAACAACTTAAATTAAAACAAGAATGAAATTGACTAATAAATTATTTATAGCAATGTTGGGTATAGCATTCTTTACCAGTTGCCAGAAGGGCCTGGTATATGATGAAGTTCCGACAGATGTATATGAAGATGTTTCGCTAAGTACAGATTTATGTAAAGTCGAAACCCGGGAAATTTTCACTCACAAGGTTTATCAGGTGAATTATAACCAATGGGTAGAGAATATGTTATTGGTAAGTAATATCGGACTTGATTATAGATCAAATCAGGAATATACCAACAATACTGGAGGAAATGTTACAATTTTAGGACAGATAGTTAAACCGGGTGAAAAAGTCATGGTAAAAAATATACTGACAACTGAAGATGATGCTAGTGCTCCGGATGGAAAAGTATATGTTATCAATGTTTTTGCATCAGCAAAAGCGACTTATACAACTCCTAATAAAGGACACCTTTTCGTCGCTTCCGAATTTCAGGGAGAAGGTGTTATTCCCGAATTTGAAACACAAGTTGAAGAAGGCAAATATCAGCAAGCTATCCTTCCGGCAGATCCAACTCAGTTATCTGTAGCTCTTTTACTAAACAACAGCAAAGCCTGCGAAATAGAAAGAGTAAATGATGCTCCCGAGTTAGGAAAACCCGGCGATTATTCCAAACCGCAACGCTACATGGTTATCAATATAACCAGACGTCCGGATGGAAAATCTGCAGCCAGAAGATTATATGAAATTCGTGTTCAATTATTGAAATAAATCCAATTTGTTAGAATGACAAGGATGGTCATATAAAGATCATCCTTGTCTGTTTTTGTACGAATTACCTAATTCTATTAGATGCTGATGATAGAGATAAATAATTAATAGTGAAATTCATGAGACAATTAATAATTATTTTAACCGTGTGTTTAGGAACCCTCAAGGTTTTTGCACAAACAGAACAAAAAATCTATTTATTTCCGGAATTTACTGACGCTATTGTCTACTACAAAGACGGAAGAGCTTTTCAGGTTCCAATCAATTATGATTTGATTGGTGGTCAATTTATCTTTATAGATAAAGATAAAAAGAAGAAAGAATTTTCTGATCCGGAACTTGTCATTTCAGTTAAAATAAGTGACCGGGTATTTCTCCCTACTTCAGGAGGTGGAGCAGCAGAAGTAATACAGTCCGACCCTAAACTATTAGTTCAATATAGTGGTTATGCCCGAAGAAAGAAAAATCTGCCTTATGGCGGTAAGACAGAAACCGCATCTGTAGGTACTGTTTCCAATCTTTATTCGAATGCAAGTAATTCTGCGTTGAATACAGAAGAACTGGTTGTTACTAACATTAACTATGAATTCCATATAGAAACAAATAAAAGAATGAAAAAATTCTCTACGGAAAAGCAGTTCCTAAAAATATTTCCTAAGCAAAAAGTAAAGTTGAAACAATATATGGATGAAAATAAAATTGATTTCAGATCTATCGAACAAATAATTAAACTATGCAATTACGCTTTATC
>NZ_QSDP01000126.1:0-17780 GCF_003463685.1 Parabacteroides sp. AM58-2XD | reverse complement strand
AATTAATATTACATTTGCAGGGTCGGTATTAAATTAGTTCTGTAAGAACTTAATACAAAAACACCTTATATCTTATTTTTTAAAGTAAGGAATGAATCATCGACACAATCACCGCTATCAACCGCATTAATAATCTTTTATATAAATAATCAATTATAACAAATACCACAACAAGCTCCATACACAGTAAATGCATCATAACAATATCTTTCACAAAGACGGATAGAATATTCTGAAAACTTATCCGTAACTTTATCCCCGGATCTATGATGAAAACTCTATTAAGAAGGAGAAGTAACAATTTATTTCTATAACCTTAGATAACATGACGAATAAAATTCTATTGAGTTCCGTGGCTCTTGCCTCTATGGCACAGTTCGCGGCAGCCGGTAATGCCGGCGACCAAACGCATCCCAACATTATTCTGATCCTATGCGACGATATGGGATTTTCCGATTTGGGATGTTACGGAGGAGAAGTTCAGACTCCCAACATTGATTTTCTGGCAACTAACGGAGTACGTTTCAGCCAGTTCAAGAACACCGGACGCAGTTGTCCCAGCCGTGCCGCCCTCATGACCGGGCGTTACCAGCATGAAGCGGGAATGGGATGGATGACGGCTGTCGACGAACACCGACCCGGATACCGGGGACAGATATCCGCCGACTTCCCAACTATTGCCGAAATATTAAAGGCCAACGGATATGCAACTTATATGAGTGGCAAATGGCATCTGACAGTGGAAGGCGCCTCGAAAAACCAAACGGCAGTTATCCTACCCAACGGGGGTTCGATAAATATTATGGTTGCCTGAGTGGAGGCGGAAGCTATTATACACCGACTCCTGTCTATTCGAACATGAAACGCATCACCCAATTCCCCGACGACTTTTATTACACAACGGCCATTACGGATTCAGCCGTCAGTTTTATCCGCAGCCATCCGGCCGATCTCCCAATGTTCATGTACCTGGCACATTATGCCCCGCACAGACCGTTGCAAGCCCCCAAAGAACGGGTGGAATCATGCCAGCAACGGTATAAAGTGGGATATGACATCTTGCGGCAACAACGTTTCGACCGCCAAAAAGAGATGGGATTGATAAATGCCGGAGATACGCTTCCCATCCATCAGAAAGAATTCGAAGGGAAGCGCCCGGCGTGGACCAGCCTCACTCCCGAACAACAGGAAGCATGGATAACCGATATGGCTACCTATGCCGCCATGATTGAAATAATGGACGACGGCATCGGGGAAGTTATTGCCGCTACCAAAGAAAAAGGAATCTACGATAATACTATTTTCCTGTTTATGAGCGATAACGGCGCCACCCGGGAAGGCGGATTTATAGCTCAGTTGCAGGCGGATTTGAGCAATACACCTTACAGGGATTATAAAGCATTGTGTTTCCAGGGAGGTACAAGTGCTCCCTTCATCGTTACCTATGGCGATCCGCAAAAGAATGTTCTCAAAGGCAAATTCAGCCGGGAGTTCAGCCATATTATTGATGTTATGCCTACTTGCCTGGAAATGGCTTCAGTCAAATATCCCAAACAATTCAACAACAAAAAGTTACATACCACTGAAGGGGAAAGCCTGTTGCCCGCCATCCAAAATAGAAAGCTGGCTTCACGGGATTTATTTTTCGAACACAACACTTCCTGTGCCATCATTTCAGACGGCTGGAAACTGGTACGTGATAATGCCAAACATCCCTGGGAGTTGATTGACCTGACGACTGATCCGTTTGAAGAAAACGACCAGGCAGCCTTGTTCCCGGAGAAAGTAAAAGTTTTAGAAAATAAATGGAACCGATGGGCCGAAGAAAAGCATGTCTTTCCATTTGAATACCGTCCCTGGGGAGAACGCGTCAAGTATTATAAATCGCTCTATCCGGATCAAAGCGGGAAAGAGTAAACGTTACAAAAGTCTCACTATGGCACACTGAAAATCTGTGCTCATCTGTCCGATCTGCGTCATCTGTGTGCTATAGTGAAACTTTTTACTATTTATCAAATCCCTTCTTCAATTCTTTTATGGCTGGCAAAGCAAACGAGATCACACCGATCACTCCCACCAGTCCCCCACCGATTATAAATGTATTCCCAATACCGATCGTATCCGCCAGAAATCCAGTACTCAATAATCCGATCATCGAAGGCAACAGACTAACACTCATATAAAACGAGAACACACGCCCCATCACCACCGGATTAATACGTGTCTGTACCACCGTCGTAAAGGAGGCCATATAAAGAGAACCGGATATACCGCCAACCGCCGTCAATACGACAAACAACGGGTAACCTGAAACCGGCAGGATACCGGACAGTCCGAACGTAACTCCCAACAGGATATACATCCAGTTATCAATGAAATCTCATTCAGCTTAAACTTCTTCATCCCCAGAAAAGCACCGCCTAGCAAGGCTCCTATTCCCCAGGCTGCTTCAACCAGACTGATCTGAAAAGCATTTCCTGAATAATGATCCAACGTCATCAACGGAAACAAAACACTGACCGGCATAATAAAGAATGTAGCAATGATAGAAAGGATAAACAACCACGACAATCCGTTTTGTGCACGGACCTCTGTCAAGGCTTCCTTCGCTTCTTTCAAGAGATGTACTTTCTGCGTTTTTTCCGTATTATCCGGATCAGGAATTTTCACAAACAAGAGTGAAGTACATGCCAGAGCCGCACCAATCACATCCAGCAGCAGGATATTCGTCATCTTCATAAAAGAGATGAAAAGCGCAGCCAGTGCCGGCCCGGCAATATTACAGGCAGACTGGATAATTTGGTTGATGCCGGCAATACGAATCAGTTCCGACTTCGGAGCCAGCAAAGGGACCGACGCCTGCATGGCCGGCATGTGAAAAGCCGAACCTACCGAACGCAAAGCCAATAAAATATAAATATGTTCGATCTTCGCTATATCCAGATAGAACAGGACAGCCAGGATCAATGTACAGAAAGCGATAAAGCTATCTGCCAGTATCATCACCCGCTTCCTTTTCCAACGGTCTACAAAGATACCGGTAAACAGTCCCAATACCGATTGCGGAAGCATGGCTGCTATGGCAGCAAAAGCCAGTACTTCTGCCGATTTCGTTTCAAAACTAAGCCATAGGATGATTGCAAAATTAACGATTGAACTGGTCAGGATAGAGAAGAACTGACCGGTCCATATAATGGCGAAAACTTTTTTCCAGTTATTCATAACTTCTTTTATAATATAACAATAATAGATACGGGATTCCCCCACGGTTCCGGGAAATCGACAATATAAACTCAGAAGACAAAAAGGATCTTATCCGTTTATCACACCAAATAAATGATGCCTGATTTAGAAGTTATTGAACACATAAAGATTATTTTATTTTCTGCAAGTATACGAATAAAATATGAATTACCAAACGATGATTAATAACAATGCTGTTTTTTTCGCTATACCTCCCAGCATTTCCACCAGCGGTTGGCGCAGATATATACGATATACTGGCGTACCTGATAATTAGGAAATTTCCGGCGGGTATCATCGGCATACGAAAGTTTTCGGTACAACAAAACGAAGGCTGCGGGATTCACATCCGACAGCCTTCTACACTAACCCTTAACTTTAACCAATGAAAAACAATAATCTACTTATTTAGTTTTTTAGCGAAGCGATTGCGGCTTCGTAATTCGGTTCGTTGGTAATTTCAGGAACCAGTTCCTCATATACCACCTTGCCTGCTTCGTCGACTACTATCACGCCACGGGCCAGTAACCCTTTCAGCGGACCGTCAACCATCAGCATCCCGTACTTATCTTCAAAGCACGAACAGCGGAATGCAGAAAGTGTAATCACTTTATCAATACCTTCCGTAGTACAGAAACGTCCGTGCGCAAAAGGCAAATCTTTCGATACAGCCAGCACCACAGTATTTGGCAAAGAAGCAGCTTCTTTGTTGAAACGTCTCACCGAAGCAGCACATACGGCTGTATCCAAACTCGGAAAAACATTGATTACAACGTTCTTTCCTTTCAGTTCTTTCAGTGATAATTCAGATAAGTCACTTTTTACTCCTTTGAAATCGGGAGCCTCTGCTCCGACTGCCGGTAATGTTCCGTTTGTATTTACTTCCAGATTACCTTTAAATGTTATCTTTGCCATCTTTGTAGTATTTTATGTTTTGTTACTAAAAAGCGACGTACAAATATAGGCCGCTTTGTATGACTAAAACAAACGTTAATGAAGAATGTTTTTCCTTTTAACTCTTTTTAATCACTTGCCCTAAGAACTGTTTTTCTATCTTTGCCGCAAAATAGAACGACATGAACTGGTTAATTATTTGCGGACTTCTTATTATCATTGTTTTACAAATCTTATTCCGCCCGAAAGAGGATAAATCCGATACACAGAACGAACTGAAACGCTTGCTCGATGAAATGCAACGTTCCTTCGAACGCATTGAAAAGAACTTCCGGGAAGACTTCCGGCTGAACCGCGAAGAGGGCCGTATCGTTGCCCGCGACAACCGGGAAGAACTGACCCGCTCCATGAACGAATTCAGGGAGGCTTTCGACCGGGGCATCGCTTCTTTCAACAACCTCCAACGGGAAAAGTTCGCCAACCTCGACGAACAGCAACGCCTGCTGGTTGCCAACACCGAAAAGCGCCTGGATGAAATCCGCGTCACGGTAGACGAGAAATTACAGAAGACACTGAACGACCGCATCGGCCAGTCTTTCCGCCTCGTTACCGAACAACTGGAAAGCGTACAGAAAGGTTTAGGGGAAATGCAGACACTGGCGCAGGACGTTGGCGGCCTGAAACGGGTACTGAGCAATGTGAAGACACGAGGAAACATCGGAGAAATACAACTGAGCATGTTGTTGGAACAAATACTGGCACCGGAACAATACGAAGCGAACGTCCACACCCGCAAAGGTTCGGACGCGGTCGTGGAATTTGCCGTCAAGCTCCCGGGGCGCGACGATATCCGCGAATACGTTTACCTCCCCATCGACGCCAAATTTCCCAAAGATATTTATGAACAATTGCTGGACGCTTACGACAATGCCGACCCGCAGGCTATCGAAACGGCAGGCAAGCTGCTCGAAACAACCATCAAAAAGATGGCTAAAGACATTTCCGACAAATACCTGGCTCCCCCCGCGACGACCGATTTCGGTATTATGTTCCTTCCCTTCGAAGGCATTTATGCAGAAGTAGTGCGCCGCTCCGCCCTGCTGGATGAATTGCAACGGACCTATAAGGTTGTCGTAACCGGGCCTACCACCCTTGCCGCTATCCTGAACAGCCTGCAAATGGGTTTCCGCACACTGGCCATCCAGAAACATTCCGGCGAAGTATGGACCATACTCGGTGCGGTAAAGAAAGAGTTCGAAAAAGTAGGCGGCATGCTGGAAAAAGCGCAGAAGAACCTGCAAACGGCCAGCGGCCAGATAGAAGAAGTACTCGGAACCCGTACCCGCGCCATCCAACGCAAGCTGAAAGACGTAGACACCCTGAGCGGCCGCGAAGCCCGTGCAATCATACCGGAATTGGGACCATTGACGGAAGAAGAGGAAGAATCATAAAAAATACCTATCTTTGCCACCTCAACAGAATGGATATATGAAAAATGATGGCTTTACTTTCCGCAAGCGGCTACGGAGTTTCCGGTATGCGTTCAACGGGATACGTTTGTTGATCACGAAAGAACATAATGCCTGGATACATTGTTTTGCAGCTGTATGCGTGGTGATTGCCGGTGTTCTTCTAGGGTTGTCGCGCATGGAATGGGTAGCTGTCGTAATCGTGATCGGCGCCGTGCTGGCAGCCGAAGCCGTCAACTCAGCGCTGGAAGCTATTGCCGACTTTGTATCGCCCGAATATAGCGAAGCAATCAAACGGACCAAAGACCTGGCAGCCGGAGCCGTATTGTTAATGGCGATTGCCGCCGCAATAGTAGGCGGAATCATCTTTTTTCCCAAGCTGATTGCTTTATATTGAATCCGTACGTTTTAAACAAATCCGAACATTTTAAACAAAACAGAACAAACAACAGTTATTTCAAATATTCACTATTAATTTTAATTACACATAACAATGAAACTTCCCGAAGACCCGACGATGCTTTTCAGCGTAGTTAACATGAAACTGCGCGACAAATATGCATCCCTTGATGAATTATGCCGTAAGATGGACGTAGACAAAGACATGCTTGTCCATAAACTTGCCGTTGCCGGCTTTGAATACAGTGCTGAAAACAATAAGTCTGGTAACTTCCGTTTCTACTTTGCATCAACAAAGAAAATATGAAACGAACAACCTATCTTTTTACCTTTCTTCTGGCATTCATGGTCTGTTTCAACAGCCATGCACAAGAGGTCAAACTAAGCGGTAGCCGTAATGCCGTCCGTAAATCGGGCGACGTGCTGGCCTGCCTTACTCCTGCGGCGAGCTTGGCAACCGTGCTGATCCTTCAGGACTGGCAGGGATTGAAACAGGGAGCACTGGCCGGGGTCAGTACGGTCGGCATGACCTATGCGCTGAAGTACCTGGTAAAGAAAGAACGTCCCGACGGCAGCGACAACCATTCGTTTCCTTCCATGCATACCTCCGTATCGTTTACGGGCGCTGCTTTTATCCAGCGCCGTTACGGTTGGAAATGGGGTATCCCGGCGTATGCCGTAGCGACCTATGTAGGATGGAGCCGTACGTATGCCAAGAAGCACGACTGGTGGGATGTGGCCGCCGGAGCCGCCATGGGTATCGGCAGTGCTATATCTTCACCCGTCCGTTTGCCCAAAAGCACAACCTGACCCTCAGTCCGCTGGCCGGTGACAAACATTTCGGTATTTATGCTTCCATGACCTTCTAAGCATAACAGACATAACGGAAAAGAAAAAGCAGCCCAGACGTGTACTCGCTACAGATCCGGGCTTAATTACAAGTCTATATGTGACTAACTCAATATTCCATGAGGTTTAATCATTCGTAATGTAAAGCATCTGCCGGTTGCAGCTGTGCCGCCTCGTTCGCCGGATACCAGATACCGGCAATAATCATCCCTGCGACCAGCAGGAAAGTAACCAGCATCCCTCCCGTAAAACGCAGGAAGCTGTTATCCATCAGGTTCGAATCAATCAGATTGACAAAAGCAATATTCAGACAGATGACAACGGCCGGAATAAACGCAAGCGTCAGCAACACAAGCCCCTCGCCCAACACCGTCATCCTCAACTGCCCCCGGGTAGCCCCTAATGCCATCCGAAGTCCCATTTCCCCCTGCCGCTGACGGGTACGGAACCAGAAAGTACCGACAATCCCCAAAAAGATATTCACCAGCAGGAAAAGCAGGATAGACAAACGCGTTTTCATCTCCCCTTTTCCATCCCGCAAGGCATCTTCCCTTATATTGGAAAGCGGGATAATATTCTGAGGTAGAGGTTACCGATCTCTACCTGGTCACTCTTCTCCTGCATGAATACATCGGCAAAGTTCCTGTCAGCTTCCGGTTTAACCCGCACGGAGACTTCCATCCAGGGTAACATCTCTGCCGAGACGGTCTTTACCTCCGCCTCACTCTGATTAATATAGATTCTTGCTCCCACCTTGCTAAATTCCGACCGGCGGACCTCCTGGCTAATTCCGCCAATGGTCATCGTTCCTGAATTATTATTTGTATAAACAGTCTGTTTTACTGCGTCCTTTACACTTTTCTCCGGAAAAAGCCTCTCCGCCGCATCCCGGGTTATAATAACCTTCATACCGCCTATCCCATCTTTCAGTTCTTCAGGATTTCCGGAAATAGCGGAACCGATACGATACACATCAAAATACTCCGGAGTAACAAACTGGATACGGCAGGAAACAGCATCCGAAAGCGTATCCCGGCGAAGAGGCTGGTAATTATCCATGCTATTATAAGGAACGCCAAACCTGGATAAAGCCACTTCTTCAACGCCCGGCATCCTGCGTATGCGCTCCATCGCCTCCCACAAATCTTCACCGGCTTTGGCGGGATGTTCTCCAGGTGTCAGATACCCTTCGGCCCCCTCTTCCCGGGCGTTAAACTCAAACTTATAGGTATGATCGAGGTCGAAACCGACCGGCGCACTGAACGTACATAATACAACCAGCAAATAATCCACAATATACCACAGGCAAACCGTCACAAGCAACAATTCCCCTAACAACCAGCTATTACTTTTCCGCTGGTTCCATATTAATTTAATGATATGTTTGATCATCTTCGTACTATTTTAACGGTTTAGTTTTCATTCAAAGCCTCTATCACCTCTTTGCGCGACATCCGGTAGGCAGGTATTCCGGCAGACAGCAGGTTCAGTATCAGGCAAAACAGAAAAGCATAGAGGAATATCACCGGATTAAGCAACTCAGAAACAGACAACATCGGTGTACCGCCGAATACGGAAGAGATGGAACCGAAGCTATTACTCAGCAACCAGGTTCTCAACAGGAAGATGCCAATGTAAGAGAAGAGCAGTCCGACCACCCCTCCCAGCAGGGTCAGAAACAGATTCTCCGACAGTATCTGCACCAGCAACCTGCCTTTGGTCGCTCCGAACGCCTTGCGTATACCTATCTCCGGCAGGCGGCTGCGCATCCGCGACAAGGTCATGCCGGAAAGATTGATTGCCGGCACCAACAACAGAATTACGATAATCAGCAAATACTGCACGATCGTCCTTGTCTTGTCAGGTCCGATAGCCCTCACTCCTTTAATCTCCAATTCTAGTTGCGTATCCGGCTGATCGTATAATACGAGCTTATAATCCTTCAACGAACTGTTATATTGTGCTTGCAGGTTGCTTATTTCTTTCCTGATTGTATCGAAATCGGATGCCGAACGGGCCAGGATAATCACCTGGAACCATCCCGTTATATTCTCCGCCCAGGATCATCGCTCAAATCGGCAGCCGAAGCCGTATAAGGAATCCACGCCTCCGCATATGCCGCTTTGGCAATCGTCGAAATATCCTTTACCACCCCGCCGACCGTGTAAGGCTTATAAGCGATCATAATCGTTTTGCCGGCAGCATCGGCCGTGCCATATAACCGTCGGGCGGTCGACTCGCTGATGACTACCTTCTTTATACCCGAAGCCACTTCCTCTTTCGTATAAGGACTGCCGGATATGAATTCGAAGTTGAAGACTTTCCAGAATACATCGTCGGTAAACATCATCAGGCAATCTTTCTTCTCCTTCCCGCCCGGCAAAGATGCCAGCAGGCTACGGCAGGGAGAGATAAACGACACTGCCTCGGGTGTCTTCAACGGCAGGAAACACTCTTTGATCGTACGCAGGGAAAGATAACCGTTCCCGTACTGCTCCCCTTTATAGGTCCGTCCGCCCCACCGCACATACATCGTCCGGTCGCGGTTGTCCTCGGGAGAATAGTTTTTGACACGTACCTGATACGTGATCACCATCACCATGATCAGGCAGATAGCCAATGCCGTACCCAGGATAGAGATCAAGGCCAGGAGTTTGTTCTCCTTCAGCATGGCAAGTGCTTGTTTTAAATAGATTTTATACATAATGTCAGTATTTGTTTATTCATAATGCAAGGCTTCCGCCGGTTCAAGACGGGCCGCCTTACGGGACGGATACCAGATAGCCAGTGTGATGATTACGGCCAGTAACAGCCACGTCAGCAGGCTGACAAGCAACAGGCGGCCGACAGTCACCTCCATCACCTCCGTACTCAGCAGGCCGGCAAAGGCCACGTTCACACAAATCAGCAAGGCGGGTACGGCGGTTATGGTTAGTATCATCAATCCTTCGCCGATAAGCAACTGTTGCAAGCGGCGGCGACTGGAACCGACGGCCATGCGAAGCCCCAACTCGTTACGGCGGCGGTTCACACGGAACCAGAACGTTCCGATCACAGCCAGGAAGACATTGATCAGCAGAAATATATTGATCGCAATGTCCAGCTTTCCCCCGTTCGTATTCATCGAAGTCTCCAGATAATGGGTGCGTACATCGGGGTAATATTGTACGTTGGCCAACCAGAAATTGCCTGCCGCCAGCCGGTGTTTCATCTCTTTCTTAAAACGAACGGCATATTCGGAAGCACTCTCCGACGCCGCATTCGGACGGAGACGGAAACAGATTTGCATCTTCCCCAACTCCTGTTCACTCATCCGCAGGATACTCCGCTCTTTCATCTCTTTAAAGACAATCGAGGCGGCTGGCTAAACTCTTCCCGTTTAATGGCTTCCGTCACCCCCTTCACACGGTAACGCAGGGTGTCATCCTGAATAATAAGCAACTCCCGGCCGTCCACCTGGGTCGAACTGAAACATTTCATTGCCATCGGCTCACTGAGCAGGATACCTTCCTGAATAGCGGAAGCCAGTTCGTCCGGCGAACCGCCACCGGCCGTATGTATATCGAATACACGGAAATAACCGGGCGTAACGTAGAAGTCGAGAGCAGTACGGAAAAGAGAGTCTTTCTCCTGAAAATAAGTATCCGAGTTGGACATATAGGTATAAGGCATCGAAGCCTCGTTCGCCAAGCCTACCATCTGCACATCGGGATGCGTCTCCAACTGGCGGATGATACGCATGAAATCTTCTCCCGCCCCCTGGCTTCCCTGTTCGTAGGCAATATAGGAAGCACTGGTGGAAGGGCGCACGGCCAGCGTCACCTTATATACATTCTCAAACGAGTATCCCATCGGTTGCGTCTGTGTGATCCGGCTCATCGTCATCCGGTCGACGGCGTACCAGAGCAGTACGAAGACAACAAGTAGTTCTATAAACACCCAGGCATTGCTGCGGCGTTGCGTCTTGATCAGTTTCAGTATATGTAACAGCATATCTATCTCTTTAATTGTGGTTTAATGACTCAGTTATATTCACACGGATCGCACGCCAGGCAGGGATCATCGACGACATCAGGTTCAGCAGGAAGCAGACCAGAAACGCATAGCCGAACACCGCCGGACTCAGCAGCATCCCGAGGTCAGTTCCGTCTGCACACTGCCTTGTACCATCGCAATGATACCCGGTGCAAGCAGCAACTGCTGGAAGAGCGCCACCATCCCATACGAGACCAGCAACCCGACCAATCCGCCCGGCAACATCAGCAACAGGTTTTCTATCAGTATCTGTGTCAACAGCCGGTTCTTACGCGCCCCGAAAGCCTTCCGCACCCCCAGCTCGGAGATGCGGTCCTGCATCCGCGAAGCGTTCAGGCCGGACAGGTTCAGTGCCGGAATCAGCAGGAAAAGAAGGATCAGAAACAGAAGCATCAGGTAAACCGCCGTCACGGAACCGCCCATCACGAACTGACGGATCACATGTGTCAGATGCGTCTCCACGCCGTTCATCATACTGATCTTGCCGTCGGCCAGGGTCGTATTATAGCGGTCGATCAACTCTTCCAGTTCCCGGCTCACCTTGTCGATCCCCATTCCGTCGGCAGGCAGAATACAGACCGTCAGCAGACCCACCGACACATCGCGTTCGTCGGTAGCCTCCATAACCAGCGGCATGGAAGTATAAGGCACCCACATATCGGCATAAACGGACGGTGTCACGGCAGAGACATCTTTCACCACGCCGCTGACGGAATATTCCGTATCATCCAGCAGGATGCTTTTCCCCGTCACGCCGGTCGTTGTCGAAAAGATACGGCGTGCCAGCGATTCGGAAACGACCACGCGGGGGAAACCCGACTGGAACTCCTCCTCGCTGAACGGTTTCCCTTCGACAAAGGAAAAAGAGAAGAGGCGCCAGAAGCTATTGTTCGTCCCCATCATCTGCACTTTCTGCGGGTCGTCTCCCCCGGGAATCTGCACATAGGTATCGCCATAAAGCAGGCTGGTAATGGCAGTATTGGTCATAATCGCCACCTCCTTCGCCGACTTCAGCGGCATCAGGCATTCTTTGGCGGAACGGATGCCCCAAAGAAATTGCTGTTCCCTTTCCCCCGTTCATATTTCACCTGGTCGATATAAAGGTATTTGCTGCGGTGCACTTCAGGCATGATGTCGGCGGTACGGATATGATACACGATCGCTATCACCATCACCATCGAAATGGCAAGTCCCGTCCCGATGATATACACCCCGCTGTAGAAGCGGTTTTGCCTCATCAGGTTCCAGGCTTGTTTGAAGTATTGTTTGTACATAATACGGTTTTATTTGTTATGCCGGACTAAAAGCAAATGCCGTGCCACAAATATAACCCGTTGATAATAAGCAAAAGTATAAAACAGATAGTGTTCGATACTGAACAGTCATCACAGTATCGAACACTACCGCCTACATCTCGCAAACAACCAGTTCCCACCCTTTAAAGACCAGGGTAATGAGACCCAGGCGAGTATCCCCTTTGGTCTGAGCCACCAGCGGATCAGCGGCATAACGTTGCAGTTGCCCGGTTGCTTCCCGGCGCAAAGTCTCGATATCGGCATCCGTCGCATCACGACGGGCATATTTTACTTCAACGATATAGCTGTAAGCAATGTCAGGCTGATGGAGCAAATCGGGCATCATATAGAAATCGGCATAACCTTTACCTGCCTCGTACTCCGGCTGAATGATATAACCACCCACCATTCCGAGATAAGCCAACAGAAAACCTTTCACATGCGCCTCGCCTTCGATAAACTCACGTACCCGGCTCTGCCGTTCGAGTTCGGAGGCGAAATAGCGGAAGACAGGTTCCCACTCACCTTGGTAAGCCATCTTCCAGACCAGATCTTCCAGTTCATGATAATCGAGGTTAAAGATATGAGCTTCGCGGTAGGCTTCAATCAGATAAGTATAAAGTTGCTCACGAACAGTCAGGTTAGGGATTCCCAAGATAGTGCGCCCCATGGATACTTCCTGAATGGAGAGTAGACCGAAATAGTAGAGCAGACTCTTGAAATTCTCCGGTAGCACAATTGCCTCGGCAGGAAAAGACGAATTTATCTCAGCCCTAATACTTCCGTTGGCTACCACATCTTGAATAATTGATGCATTCACTCCAAAAGTCTTATCAATACGGATCAGGTGGCGCAACTTATTATAGTCGGTACGGATATTGTTGTCAATCATCTGGTCGGGAGCTTCTTGATGAGGCAGATAATTATTCAGGAAGTAAAGCACCATATCCGAATTGTACATCGGCTCATTGAGCGACCGCTTAGAGAAACAATAGTTATCATACCACGGCTTCATCACCTTGATAATATCCTCCACACCATCGGAAAGCATCCCCTGAGCATCGTAATAGTTCAGCATCGTCTTCAGATCCTCTTCACTGAATCCCACCAGACCATTGAAACGCGAGTCAGCACTCATATTAGCACCAATATTGAAACCGCTCGTCACATCATCCATCGTCACAGGCGAAACGCCGGTAATAAACATACGTTTGATCGCCCTGTCACCCGTCGCTGCCGCCTTGATCTTGTTGAAGAAGTAACGGAAGAAGCCTTCGCTGTGAGTCAGCGCATGATAACGGTCGTGCCCTTCGCGGGCCAGGATGGCGTTGGCAAAGTTGTCGTACTCATCAATGAAAAGATAGATCGGGAGATCGAGCTGGGTAGCCCTCGATACCAGATAAGAAAACTTGGCATCGGCCGAAGGTTGCCGCATCAATTCTTCACGGAAACCTGGTTCAAAGAAACGCCCGTAGCTGTCGGCAAACTCCATAAACCGGAAACCACAGTGCTGCTCGAACGACTCGAATACCTTATCCGGCATCGGGTTTACATCCGAGAAGTTGAAACTCAGGATCAGGTATTTTCCCTGTTCGGCCGTCGGGTTATCCACAATGCGACATCCGGCAAACACCTCCTCAAAGCGGTCTTTCCGGTTGATATCGTAATACCAGGTAAGTACATCTATTAGTAACGACTTCCCAAAGCGGCGGGGACGGATCAGGAAAAAATAAGGTGCCGCCCGCTCTATCAGAGGAATATACTGTGTTTTATCCACATAGTAATAATTATCCTTCTGAATGCGGGCGAAGTCTGTCAACCCGTACGTATATTCTTTGCTTCCATATCTGACTGTATTTATTGATCGACAGGAACAAATGTACGGATTTATTGTAATAGAAGACAGAAAAAGTTTAAGTAATACCAAACATTCCCTATCCCCTATTCATAATGCAGCGCCTCAGCCGGCTCGATCTTTGCCGAGCGGCGTGCCGGATACCAGGTACCCAGGCAGACGACAACAGCCAGCAGGGTAAACGTTATCACCGTATTCAGCAAGATGCGCAAAGGCGTTACATCCATATATTCTTCCGGCAGTAAATCCACCTGTACCAGATTCAGGCAAACAAGCAAAGACGGGATAAAAGCGATGACCAGCAACACCAACCCCTCGCCTATCATCTGCCACAACACCATACGCCGGGAAGAACCGACCGCCATGCGCAATCCGATCTCCGACCGCCGCTTGTTGATGCGCAGCCAGAAAGTCCCGATTATTCCCAGGAAGATATTGGTCAGGAAGAAGATCGAAAAGCCGATCCGGAAACGCAGCGGACTATATACCCACTCCAACTGCTCCTCGCGAAAATCGCTGAGAGGCGTGATCTCCGACAAATAGAAGTTACCCACCTGCAACTGCGGACGCATCTCGCGGGCAAAACGTTCGGCAAAGTCGGCCGTAGCCGCCGTCTCTTTCACCCGGAAACAGATATCGGTAGAACTCCATAAATCGTTCTCCCCCAAAAGTACCCTGTCCGATTCGTCCAAAGGCATAAAGAGAAAACATGCCGGACGGCTAAACTCCATCCGCTTCATCAGCGTGGTAACTCCTGCCACACGCATATTCAGGCTGTCGTCGCGATCGAAGATAAAACCTCCGATAGCGGAAGAGCCGGGAAAGAGCCGTTCTTCGACGGCCGGAGTAATTATATAATCACTCCCCATCGCCTGTGCCAGTGTCTCCGGGCTGCCACCGTCGGCAGAAGACACGCGGAAGACACGGAAGTAATCCGGCGTAACGGTCAGTATCTCGGTATTCACCCTCAATGTATCCCTCCAGTAGCTATTGTTCGAATTGCTACGGCAATAAGGATAATGCCATTCGCCCACGCTCACCCCTTCGATATCGGGATGCCGGCGCAGGCGTTCTTCGATGCGTTTCAGGTTCTGGTAAGGCTCCGGGCTACCTTCCTCGTAGGTGACATACCCGTTTTCGTTCGCCTGCTTCAGCGCAAGGTTCAGTTTATAGGTATTCTCGATATTGAAGCCTGTCGGGGTACTGGCGGTGATGGCCAGGACGCTCAGGTAATCGACAATGTACCACATCAGTGTGGATACGACAAACAACTCCAGCACGATCCAGACGTTGAAACGGCGCTGTGTCCATATTAGTTTAAACAGATGTCTTATCATAATGTATCCTTATTTATCGTTGATTGAATCTACTATCGGACGGCGTGTCGCCTTCCATACCGGCAGCAGCGACGAGAGCAGGTTGAGCACGACACACAACCCGAAAGCCGAAAGGAATAACGGCAGGTTAAACAGCATGTCGAACGTCAGCTGTACATTCCCCTCATTCATAAACCCAAAACTGCTCAACAGGTAATTGCGCAATACGACTACCAGCAGCCACGACACCAGCAAACCGACCACTCCCCCGATACAGGTCAACAGCAGGTTCTCGGTCAGCACCTGCGTCACCAAGGAATGCGAACGGGCCCCGAAGGCTTTCCGCAACCCCATCTCTTCGGTACGTTCCTGCATCCTCGACGAGATAAGCCCCGTCAGATTGATAGCCGGGACGAGCAGGAAAACCAACGCGATCAGCAGGTAGCGACGGATAATATCGGCATAAGACATTCTATAGTCGAGACTGCCTATCTGTGTCTGCTGCGGCGTGGAAAGACTGAAGGCATCCACATACCGTTCCTGCAAAGTCGTATTATATTGAAGCCGGCGGCGATTCACCTCATCCCTGATCGCCTCAAAGCCGGCCGTGCTCTTTGCCAGCATATAAGCACAGACAGGTCCTGCCGATCGTTCGGCTCCCCCCGCCTCCACCAAAGCAGGCACAGAGGAAACAGGCACCCAGGCATCGGCACAGGTCATCGTCATGACGGACGAAACATCTTCCACCACCCCGGCCACCCGGTACTCCACCTGATTAATCATAACCCCTTTGCCAATCACATCAGCCGAACCGAACAGTTTGCGGGCATACGATTCGCTCAACACGATCCGTTTCATGCCGCTCTCATATTCTTCATCGGTATAAGGTTTGCCATGCAGCAGCCGGAAACTGAAGATACGCCAGAAGGCAGCGTCGGTAGCCATCAACCGGGTTTTATAGCGGTCGGCGCTTCCCGGCAGCTGCGAATAGACAGTCCCCATAAGTTGGCTTGTGCTACCCGGGTCGATCCGTAAACAGACCTCCTCCACTTCGGACAGCCCGTCCAGAATCTGCCGTGCCGCATGGTACGAAAGCATCCAGTTGTAGGTCCCCCCTTTTTCCTCATCCTTCGACTTCACGGAGGCATAGTTCAACTGCAACAGCCTGCTCCGGCAGTCTTCGGGAGCGATATCCGCGGTACGGATATAATACACGATCGCCATGACCATGACCATCGAGATGGCAAGCCCCGTCCCCAGAATATAGACGAAGCTGAAGAAGCGGTTCTGCTTCATCAGTTGCCAGGCTTGTTTGAGATACTGTTTGTACATATATATTACCTTTCTTAATTTATGTGATTCTGTTTCATCAGATTCAAAGCCTGTATGAGATATTGTCTGAACATATTACTTATCTTTGTCGTTTAACATTAATCTATGTGTGTTATGGATAAAGAGCTACCTAAATCAAAAATGACCGTTAAACCCGGCAAACTATTCGTTAAACTGAGTAAAAGCCAACTTCCCGGCCAGGAACCGTTCTTTAGAGGGACACTTCCCAACCATCCGAGCCTGACACTCGACGATATCGCCGAACGGGCCGTCAGAAACCGCAGTTCGTATTCGCACGGAACGCTCATCGCCTCTTTCAACACCATGCTGGAAGAGATATACGGGGCGATTGAAGACGGCTTCAACGTCGACTTCGGCCTGGGGCGGACAGAACTGACCGTCGGCGGCCGCTTCAAGACCGAATTTGAAAAGTTCGACCGCGAACGGCATGCCATCCGTATCAACCTACGCCCTTCACCACGCCTCAACCAGCTGGCCGACTGGTTCCCCGCAGAGGTTATCCAGTTCTTCCCGAACGCCCCCCTTCCCAACGAAGTCAGCATCCACAACGACCGTTACCTCAACCAGGAAGGCCGGGAGTTTTGCGTCATCCCTGCTGGCTATACCCTTCCGCTCTTTATCCACGGCAAGCGGCTGAAAGTGATGGGCGACCATCCCGATGTCGGGATCGTCATCCGCCAGGAAGAAGGCGAAAAAAAGTATTTCATCGAACCTCGCATGGTCTTCATCAACGAATCTCCCAGCCTTGCCTTTCTGCCGCCCGAGCCGCTGACACCGGGCAGGTGGGTGGTGGAGGTGTGGAGCCAGTACAATGCCAGTTATCGCCTCTATAAGGTGCCTCGGATGGGGATGGTTACCCTTACCGTCTCCGCCACTACCGCATCGGGATGCGGTGACTAACTGCACCAGGGTGCGGCTATCATCCGCATCAGGGTGCAGCACTCAACAGCATCGGGGTGCGGTAGCATCCTACCTTAGGCTATCCGTTACCCTCGCTGAACGGGGAAGAGGGTAAGGGTATTTGCCCGGCTATAACACCACCCCCTGCCCCCTCTCGAGAGGGGAAAAAGTT
>NZ_QSDP01000125.1:0-17862 GCF_003463685.1 Parabacteroides sp. AM58-2XD | reverse complement strand
ACCCGTTCTTGTCTTTCCGCCCTGTAGGGGCGGGACAAGATAAATATCAACCATTTCCTTCTTGTCGCACCCTTACAGGGTGCCTCAGAAAAAGAAGGATTCAAGGGAACCCAGGGTTGGAACCTTGGGCTAGTTTGTTACAGGCCTACAGCCTGAAGGCACCGTCACTAATTGGTTCATCCTATAATTAGCAGATAGTTCAATTATTTCTAAATTGGTACATTGGCATATTGCCACATTGGCTCAATTTTTTCTATAATTGCTATATGTTATAAGACCTCTGTTTAATGTGCCTCCAGCCAGTTCTTCCCTTCACCGCAGTCGGCGATCAGGGGGACTTGGAGCTGGATGGCGTTTTCCATTTCTTCGAGGACGATCTGGCGTACTTTTTCCTGCTCGTCTTGGCAGACATTGAAGTTGAGTTCGTCGTGCACCTGGAGGATCATTTTGCTTTTCAGGCCTTCTTCTTCGAAACGGTTGTAGATGCGTACCATCGCTACCTTGATGATGTCGGCGGCGCTACCCTGGATAGGGGCGTTGATCGCATTTCGTTCGGCATAACCGCGTACGATGGCGTTGTGCGAATTGATGTCCGGCAGGTAACGTTTGCGTTTGAATATCGTTTCGACATAGCCTTTTTCTTTTGCGATGCGGATACTCTCGTCCATGTAATCGCGGATACCCGGATAGCTTTTGAAATAACCTTCTATAAGCTCTTTGGATTCTGCCCGGGGAATGTTCAGCCGTTCGGCAAGTCCGAATATGGAGATGCCGTAGATGATCCCGAAATTGGCCGTTTTTGCCTTGCGGCGCATGTCGCCGGTCACTTCCTCTACCGGGATGCCATATATCTTGGCAGCGGTTGCGGAGTGGATATCGGCGCCGCTGCGGAAGGCTTCGATCATGTGCTCGTCCTGGCTCAGATGGGCCATGATGCGGAGTTCGATCTGCGAGTAGTCCGCCGAGAAGAAGGTGCAATCTTCGTTGTCGGGAATGAATGCTTTACGGATCTCACGTCCCAGTTCGTCGCGGATAGGGATATTCTGGAGATTCGGATTCGTCGAACTCAGGCGGCCGGTAGCCGTGACGGTCTGGTTGAACGAGGTATGGATCTTGCCTGTTTCCGGATTAATCAGTTCGGGAAGGGCATCTATATAGGTACTCAACAGTTTTTTCAGTCCGCGATATTCCAGCAGCTTGCCTACCACCGGGTGTTTGGAACGCATTTTTTCCAGAATATCTTCGCTCGTACTGTAACTGCCTGTTTTTGTCTTTTTGGCTTTCTCTTCGATCTTGAGATGTTCGAAAAGGACTTCGCCCACCTGTTTGCTGGAATTGATATTGAATTTGACTCCTGCCAGTTCGTAAATCTCTTTTTCCAGATTGTTGAGTGCGGCGGTCAGTTCTTCCGATGACTGCTTCAACGCAACCGTGTCGAGCTTGACGCCTGTCACCTCCATTTCTACCAATACATATATTAAAGGCATTTCGATGTCGAAGAAGAGAGACTCGATACCGGCTTTCTTCAATTCGGGGGCAAAGAAGTTTTTGAGCTTGAGGGTGACGTCGGCATCTTCGGCGGCGTACTCGGCGATCTGGGCGAGAGGTACGTCGCGCATGCAAAGCTGGTTTTTCCCTTTCGGGCCGATCAGCTGCGAGATGGGGACGGGTTTATATTTGAGATACGTTTCCGCCAGGTAGTCCATCCCGTGACGAAGTTCCGGGTTCAGCAGGTAGTGGGCGATCATCGTGTCGAATAACGGACCGGTCACGCGGACTCCATACTTGCGGAGGACGATAATATCGAATTTGATGTTTTGTCCGATTTTCTGTGATTTGCGATTTTGGAGGGCAGGGGAGAAGTGGGCGACAACTTTCGCTGCTTCTTCCTTGTCGGCCGGAACCGGGACGTACCAGGCTTCGTTTTCCTTCACCGCGAACGACATTCCGACCAATCCGGCAGTAAGCGGGTCAATGCCATCTGTTTCCGTGTCAAAAGCGAAAAAATCCTGATCTGCTAAAAAACGGCCTAATTTAGCCATTTCTTCTTCAGTATCAACGGTTTTATATACATGAAGGGTCGTTTTTAAGTTCGCGAGAGTCGAATATTTTGGAACACTCGGCTCCTCGGTCGCAAATAAGTCAAAGAGATTGCCTTGAACAGGGCCTTTCGCTACTACCTTCTGCGGGGCGAGGGCGGACTTTTTCTCTTCGCCTGTCATTTTGTTAATAAATGTTCTGAATTCTAATTCCGTGTAAATCTCGGTCAGACGGGTTTCGTTCGGTTTTTCACGGACGCATTTCGCGGCATCGAACTGGATGGGGACGTCCGTCTTGATCGTTGCCAGGAATTTGGAGAAACGGATTTGTTCGGCATTCTCCGTCACTCTCTTCTGGAGGGCACCTTTCAGCTTGTCGGTATTCTCCAACAGATTTTCGATCGAGCCATATTCCTCGAGAAGTTTCTGCGCCGTCTTCTCTCCGACACCCGGGCAGCCGGGAATGTTATCGGAACTGTCACCCATCAGACCCAGGAGGTCGATCACCTGGTCGACCGAAGTCAGCGAGTATTTATTCAGGACTTCTTTGACGCCCATCACCTCGTAGTCGCCTCCGAACTTGGGGCGGTACATAAATATATGTTCGGATACCAGCTGGCCGTAGTCTTTGTCGGGTGTCATCATATAAACTTCGAATCCCTCTTTCTCGGCCTGCTTCGATACGGTGCCGATCACATCGTCTGCCTCAAAGCGGGGGACTTCCAGTATAGGGATATTGTATGCTTCTATAATATCCTTTATAATAGGAACGGATTGCCGGATCACTTCCGGGGTTTCTTCCCGCTGTGCCTTGTATAACTCGTAGGCTTCGTGACGGAAGGTCGGGCCTTTCGGGTCGAAAGCCACGGCGATATGCGTCGGGTTCTCGCGTTTCAGAACGTCTTCCAGACTGTTGATAAAACCGAAAATGGCAGAAGTGTTCATGCCTTTCGAGTTGATACGCGGATTTTTAAGAAATGCGTAGTACGACCGATAGATCAGTGCATACGCGTCTATGAGGAATAGCTTCATCTCTTTTAACACGTTTTAGGGTGACAATAGACGGTAAATGTACGAAAAAACTCGCTTACTCAATACTTTTTGTTACTTTTGCGAATCTTTGGATAGATTATGAATGATAGAAAGAAAATAGAACAACCGGTTGCGGAAGAGTTTAAACGCTTTAACGATGAGTTTGCGGATTCACTTCGTAGTGAGACGCATAGGTTGCAATCAGCTATCGACCAGCTCTTGCATGCCAGTGGCAAACATGTCCGCCCGTTACTGGTACTTCTCACAGCAAAAGCTTGTGGAAAAGTAACCGACCATACGATCAATTCGGCCGTTTTCCTTGAATTGTTGCATACGGCTACCCTGATACATGATGATGTTATCGACGAGACGAAACAGCGTAGGGGAGTCCCTTCGCTGAATGCTATTTTCGATAACCGCATTTCGGTGTTGGTAGGTGATTATGTCCTTTCCACCGCATTGATTCGTTCTATTCAAACAGGCAATTTGCAAATCATAAATATCGTATCCAACCTCGGACGTGACCTATCGGAGGGTGAGATCAAGCAGCTCGAAACGGCCGAAGAGAGTATCCTCGACGAGGCTTGCTATATGCAGGTGATTAAGAAAAAGACGGCTACGCTGCTTTCTTCCTGCACGGAGATCGGTGCTATTTCGGCGGATGCTCCGCAGGAACTGGTGCTTAAATGCCGTAAGTTCGGAGAGTATCTGGGGTATTGTTTCCAGATCAAGGATGATATTTTCGACTACTTCAAAGAAATGAATATCGGCAAACCGACCGGTAACGATATACGTGAGGGAAAGGTGACGCTGCCTTTGCTGCATGCACTTGAAAGTGGCAGGAGAGAAGAGGTGGAGTCTTTCTTGAAAGTGATTAATGAAAAGGATTTCTCATCCGGAAATATTGATGCTTTGATCGAGTTTGCCAAGGCGAACGGAGGTATTGAATATGCAGAAATGCGTATGAAAGAGTATCACGACAAAGCAGTGGAGGTGCTTATGCAGCTTCCGGAATCGGATGCCCGCGAAGGTTTGCTGGCGTTGGCCGATTATATTATGGAACGGCAGAAGTAATAGCTTCCAAGTTTGTTGGTTGTATCTGATATCTTAGAAAGGGGACGCGGATTACGCAGACGGGCGCAGATGAACACAGACTTTTTGTTTTTGAACAATAATTATCTGCGTTTCTTTGCGCCCGTCTGCGTAATCCGCGTCCCTTTTTTCTAAGATCGCTTTTCCGGAGATGAATTTATTTCCCCAGGCGGTGCTCAATATCTTCAACCAGGCTGCTGGCACCGATACGGAACAGTTCCTTGTTCAGCCAGTCGTTGCCCAGTACTTCTTTAACGATTGTATAGTATTTGACAGCATCTTCGGCGGTGCGTACACCTCCCGATACTTTTATACCGATCTGCTTTCCTGTGATGGAATGGTACTTTTTGATCACTTTACACATCGTATAGACGGCTTCCGGAGTTGCGCCGGGGTAACCCTTGCCTGTGGATGTTTTAATGAAATCTGCGCCTGAATAAAGGGCTAAGATAGCAGCTTTCCGGATATTCTCCGGAGTGACCAGGGCACCGGTTTCGAGAATCACTTTCAGCTTGCTTTCGCGGCAGCTTTCTTTGATCTCCTGTATCTCTTCAGTCAGTTCTTCATAGTTATCTTCCATGAAATAACCGAGGTTCATCACTACGTCTATTTCGTCGGCTCCCGTCATGACTGCCATGGCTGTTTCTGCAATCTTCACTTCGATGAATGTCTGTGAGGAGGGGAACCCGGCAGCTACCGAAGCGATCTTTACTTCCTGTGCCGTCAATGCCTGCTTGACTGTTTCCACGAATAGGGGATAGGTGCAGATGGCAGCGACATTCGGAACGTCGGGGCGGGTACCTTCGAAATCATTTACCCGGTCTACCAGTTTCCAGATACTTTCTTTTGTGTCGATGCTGGTCAGCGAAGTCAGGTCGATGCATCCGTGGATTTGTTTCAGGACTTCGGGGGTGAAGTTCTCTTTTTCGTGTTTCTCCAGAATGGATGCAACGTGCTTTCCTACTATTTCTTCCGTTCCGGTCGGGTCGAATTTGGCGAACGCTTCATGGTATTTGTCCATGTGTTCGTGTTCATGATCGTGATGATGTTCATGATCATGGTCGTGACCGCAGCTGCAATTGTGTTCGTGTGCCATAAATTATAATTTATTGTTGTTTATATGTCGTTCTTTGTCCCGACAGGTTTTCTTCTGCATATTCTTTTCGAATGCTGCGGTCAGGTCCACGCCGGTCTGGTTTGCCAGGCAGATCAATACCCATAGCACATCGGCCATTTCATCGCCCAGATCGCGGTTTTTATCGCTTTCTTTGAACGATTGTTCGCCGTAGGTGCGTGCCATGATCCGCGCCAGTTCGCCAACTTCTTCGGTCAGGATCGTCATATTGGTAAGCTCGTTGAAGTAGCGTACGCCATACGTTTTGATCCACTGGTCCACTTTCTCCTGGGCTTGTTGCAAGGTAATATCAGCCATCTTATTCTTTATTTTGCGAGTCGATCAGGATTGTGACCGGCCCGTCATTCAGTAACTCTATTTTCATATCTGCGCCAAACTCTCCGGTGGCGACATTCTTGCCGATTTGCAGTCCCATTTCGGCACAGAATGATTCATACATCGGGATGGCAAAGTCCGGTTTGGAGGCATGGATGTAGGAGGGGCGGTTTCCCTTCTTTGTAGAGGCATGTAAAGTGAATTGGCTAACCACCATTACCTCGCCGCCCGTATCGATTACAGAGCGGTTCATAACCCCGTTTTCATCGTCGAAAATGCGCAGGTTGGCAATCTTCTTGCACAACCATTCAATGTCCTCCTGTGTGTCGCGGTCCTCGATACCGACCAATACCAGCATCCCGTTTCCTATATTGGATTTGAGTTGTCCGTCGATTGTAACGGAGCAATGCTGTACACGCTGTATAACTGTTCTCATTTGTATGTTTACTTTAAACCATTTATTAATGCTTTTGTTTTAGCTTCCCCGATCAATTCCTTCAATTCATCGAAGCTGGCTTCCCGTATTCTCTTTACGCTCTTATAATGACGCAAAAGTAATACTTTAGTCTTTTCTCCGATTCCATTGATGCTGTCCAGTTCGGAGCGGGTCTGGCTTTTGCTGCGCTTGTCCTTGTGGAAAGTGATGGCAAAGCGGTGCACTTCGTCCTGTATCTGTGTAAAGAAACGGAACATCTGGCTTTGTATCGGCATACCGACCGTAACGGGAGGGAAACCGAAAAGAAGTTCAGAGGTCCGGTGCTTTCCATCTTTCGCCAGTCCGGCTATCGGTATGTCGAGATGAAGCTCGTCTTGTATGACTTCCCGGACAACTTCCATTTGCCCCTTTCCACCGTCGGTAAGGATCAGGTCGGGCAGGGGGGAACCTTCGTTTACGGCTCGCTGGTAGCGGCGGCGCACTACCTCTTTCATGGATGCGTAATCATCGGGGCCGACCACCGTCTTGATAATGTATTTGCGGTAGTCTTTCTTTGATGGTTTCGCCATTTTGAAGACAACGCAGGCAGCCACGGCATCGCTTCCCTGTATGTTCGAGTTGTCAAAACATTCGATATGTATCGGTAATTTGGGTAGGTGCAAAGTGTCCTGCACTTCTTTCAGAATACGTGTGCTTCGTTGTTCCGGGTTGAGTTTTTCCGCTTGTTTCAGTCGGTCTACCTTAAATTGCTTTACATTCATTTCAGATAGTTCCAGCAACTTCTTTTTATCGCCACGCTGTGGAACCGTAAAGGTCACATTTCCTAATTCCATTTCCATATCAAAAGGAACGATGATTTCGCGTGCCGTACTTTTAAAACGATCGCGCATTTCTACGATACCCAGGCTGAGCAGTTCTTCTTTGGTTTCGTCCAGCCGTTTTTTGTATTCAAAAGTATAAGCCTGTACGATCGCCCCGTTTCCGATATGCATGAAATTGATATAAGCCGACTTCTCATTCTCTGCAAAAGAGAATACATCTATATTATGAAGCATAGGCGTAACTACTGTCGATTTTGCCCGGTAGTTTTCTATTACTTCGTATTTCTCTTTTATTTTTTGAGCTTCTTCAAACTTCAGTTCTCCGGCCAAAACCTGCATCTCTTCATAGAGGTGTTTACTGATCTGGGAGATATTTCCGCGAAGGATTTCCTTTATTTCGGAAATGTTTTGCTGGTATTCTTCCATAGATTGCAAACCTACGCAAGGCCCTTTGCAACGTTTGATATGGTATTCCAGGCAGACCTCGTATTTCCCTGCTGCAATAGATTCCGGTGTCAATGGATATTTGCAGGTACGTAACGGGTAAAGTTCCTTCAGCATCTGAAGCATGACTTTGGCAGTGTATACGGACGGGTAGGGGCCGTAATATTGTGAGCCATCCTTTACTATATTCCGGGTCTGAAATATGCGGGGAAAATATTCGTTCTTTACGGTAATGGAAGGATACGTTTTGTCATCCTTCAGCAGGACGTTATACCGGGGACGATACTGTTTGATCAGATTGTTCTCGAGCAGCAAGGCATCCTCTTCTGTATTGACAACAATGTATTTGATGTCGCGGATTTGCTTTACCAGTACACGTGTCTTATTGCTGTCGTGTTCCTTATTAAAATAGGAGGATACACGGCGCTTCAGGTTCTTTGCCTTACCTACATAAATGATCGTTCCCTTGTCGTCGAAGTACTGGTAGCAACCAGGCTTATCCGGCAAGATAGAAAGTATCATTTTTATATGTTTCTCCGTCTCTGAACTCATCTTGTTTAACTGTTTCTGTCCTATACCCAGTGTTTTAGCTTCTTTTACCTAAAGTAAATGTTTCACGTGGAACAATTCGCGTTTTATCTTCCGAGGAGCACCAGCAGGATATTTATATCGCTGGGGGAGATGCCTGGAATACGGCTTGCCTGCGCAATCGTATCCGGGTCGATCTTCGTGAGCTTTTGCCTTGCTTCGGTCGATAAAGACTGGATCGAATTGTAGTCGAATTTACCTTTGATGTGAATATTCTCCAAGCGGTTTATTTTCTCTGCGATGATCTGTTCGCGCCGGATATAACCGCTATACTTGATCAGGATTTCTGCTGCTTCGATAATCTCTTCTTTACGTGAAGCAGGAACCTTGTCTAACTCTGTGCGGAGTGCGGGGACGAGGGTGGCAACGCTCTCCAAAGTGAGTTGCGGACGAAGGATCAGGTCGATCAGTTTACAGCCGTGAGCGAGTGGGGTAGTGCCCAGCTTTTCCAATCCTTCATTTATGTATTGTGACTTTACGGAATAGTTTTCTGCAAAGTTGATAATAGCATCCCTGTGTTCTTTTTTCTCTGTCAGCAGGTCGTAGCGGTTTTGTTTAGCCAAACCTATTTTGTAGGCTTTTTCTGTCAGGCGCATATCGGCATCATCCTGACGGAGCAGGATGCGATATTCGGCACGGGAGGTAAACATACGGTAAGGTTCGTCTACGCCTTTCGTTACGAGGTCGTCAATAAGTACGCCGATATAGGCTTCATCGCGTCCTAAGATAAACGGTTCGCCTCCGTGGCAATTGATATGTGCGTTGATGCCGGCTATCAATCCTTGTCCGCCTGCCTCTTCGTAACCGGTTGTACCGTTAATTTGTCCGGCAAAGAACAGGTTACGGATTTGTTTTGTTTCCAGGTTATGATGTAATTGCGTCGGATCAAAGAAATCGTATTCGATTGCATATCCCGGGCGGTAAATCTGAATATCTCTGAATGCAGGGATTGCTTGCAGCGCACGCAACTGGATGTCTAATGGGAGAGAGGAGGAGAAGCCGTTCAGATAATACTCCTGTGTTGTTTCGCCTTCCGGTTCCAGGAACAGTTGATGCTGGGTTTTATCTGCAAATGTTACGATCTTTGTTTCGATGCTGGGACAATAGCGCGGGCCGATACTCTGAATTTGTCCGTTGTACAGGGGAGAGTCGGGGAGGCCTTCACGCAAAATATCATGACATGCTTCGTTTGTGAAAGTCGTCCAGCAGCTAAGTTGTTTTAACGGGCGCGGCTGAAAATCGAGATAAGAGAATTTATGAAAGTCGTTCTCTCCCGGTTGTTCGCCCATTTCATCGAAGTGTATGCTGCGACCGTCGATACGTACAGGTGTTCCGGTCTTCATCCGTTCCGATTTAATTCCCAGAGAAACCAGTTGTTCCGTGAGTCCCGTTGCTGCCGGTTCCGAGATGCGTCCACCACGTAATTGTGTACGTCCGATATGCATTAGGCCGTTCAGGAACGTTCCGTTTGTTAAGACTACGCTCTTTGCCCGGAATTCTACATTCATATTAGTTTTTACACCACAGACTGTATCTCCGTCCAGCATTATTTCGCGGACAGTATCCTGCCAGATATATAAGTTCGGAAGGTTCTCCAGTATTCCCCGCCAGCAATCAATAAAACGGGCACGGTCACTCTGGGCACGCGGGCTCCACATAGCCGGACCTTTACTCCGGTTCAACATGCGAAACTGAATCGCAGTGCGGTCTGTTACAATCCCCATATACCCTCCCAGCGCATCTATTTCACGGACGATCTGTCCCTTGGCGATACCGCCTACGGCCGGATTGCAACTCATCTGTGCAATCTTGTTCATGTCCATGGTGATAAGAAGCGTTTTTGAACCCAGGTTGGCGGCAGCTGCTGCGGCTTCACAGCCTGCATGGCCAGCACCTACCACGATCACATCGTAATTGAAAGTCATTGTCGTAATTCTCTTTGTTTCTTTTGCAAAGATAGTCATACTCCGCCTTTTAGCCACCATCCCAAAGGATATTTTGCTTATGCTTTGTTTCGTTAAAGGTTCTACGGATGCAGATCTGTTGGTGGCTTTATCCTAAATATATTTTTTATATGTTCCTATGCAGCTTTTAAATTCTATAGTTCATCATATATTAATATAAGTCTAAAAAGAATGTTATGAAAAAGTATTTGTTTTTATTGGGGCTGTTGATGCCAACCCTTTCGTTGTTTGCCCAGGAGATTTCGATCGGAAAATCGTTGTTTTCTGTCCATGCAGGCCCCTCCTGGTATTTGGGAAAGATGATCGGGATTACTAACAACTCCGATGCTTATCGCAGTGATTTGCGGAACGGGGTTTCCTGGGGTGTTAACTACTATTATCTGGGGGATAAATATATCTTCGATTCATTTAAACTGTCTCCCGGTCTCATTTATCAGGGTGGACAGTATAAAAATAGTCATGATGAAGGCTCCGATAAAATTCTGATGAACTACATTGCGCCACAAATCGCCCTGTTCTACGTCAAGCAGAAGTTTAATTTATCTTTGTCGACGGGTTTGGGATGTCAGCTTTACAAAGATAAAAGTTTGGTGTACGATAAACCGCGGGATGTGTCGATGAACAAGCTTGCTTATAATTTATCCGCAGGCGGTGAATATCTCTTTTCCCAACATATAGGAATCTCTGCAAAGGTGAATTGGATTGTTACCTCTTCGGACAGTTATTCCGTCAAATACCATGGTCAGAAATGGCAGGTCGAGTCACCTGAATTGAATGGCGGTGGCGGCTGCTTTTCTCAATTATCGTTGTTGTTCGGTATGAATTTTCATTTTTAATTAGACACCATTATGAAACATATATTATTTATCTGTTTGCTTTTTTTCTGTATAGCTTGTGAAGAGAATAAATCGGTTGATCCTACTCTTATGCCTGAGGCTACTGCGACTGGTGCGAATACATTTGGTTGCCTGGTTGACGGTTGGGTATCTGTAAGCGGCCGCTGGGGTTTACCGGTTGCCGAATTTACCCAGCTGAAAGATAGTACCGGCATGACGATTTCGGCACAAATAGGTTTCGATTCTTACCTTCGCTTTTCAATACCCAATCCCAAACAGGGCGAAACGCTTCCTTACACGAATGTCTCTTTTGATAACCAAAAAATCGGAGATGGGAAAGTCCACATTACCCGGATGTCTGACGGAATATTCAGCGGAACTTTTGAGGGAGACCGTATTACAGAAGGACGCTTCGACCTGAAATATAAAGAGTGAACGGGAATCCAGGCCGCTACGACTTACAATTGCTTTAAAACTTCCATCACATAATTCCGTCGTTGGCGGGAAATGCTGATGGAAGAACCATCCTTCATGCGGATATATCCCCCATCGCTTTTAATGAAACTTTTTATTTCCTCCAGATTGATCAGATGTGATTGATGAATACGGAGGAAATTGTAAGGTGTCAGCAAGTCGTCAAATTCCTTTAATGTTTTTGATACGATCAGCTTCTCTCCCGATTTAAGATAAAAAGTGGTATAGTTGCTTTCCGATTCGCAACGGACGATAGAGCCGATTTCAACAAATTCAATTTTATCGGCGACTGACAGGGCTATTTTCTTTTGTTTATCCAGTGCCCGCTTGTTTTGCAGAAGGTTTTGCATCCGCTTGTTTTCCTGTTTTCGTAAGACGACCTGGACGGCTTTATCTACAGCATGTGTCAGTTCTTCCGGATCGATAGGCTTCAGTAAATAGTCGAGTGCGCTGAAGCGGATAGCCTGGATTGCATAGCTGTCGTAAGCCGTTACAAAGATCACTTCAAAAGGAATATCCGGCAGACTTTCCAGAAGGGAAAAACCGGTATCGTCGCCCAGCCGGATATCCAGAAAAAGGATATCCGGTTTAGCTTCGGGCAGGACGGTGCGGGCTTCCGTGACTGAACTGCAAATAGCCGAAATTTTGATTTGCGGACAATAGGTACCGAGCATGCGGAGCAGGTTTTCCCGGTTCCCCTGCTCGTCATCAACAATTGCTGCGGTTATTTTTGTCTCCATATTTTTGTTTTTATAGAGGAATGGATAATTGAACATGGCAACCGGAAACAGACTCTTTCTCCTGTCTGTTTTCGATCGTAATACCGATTTCCGTATTGTACAAAGTCTTTAATATTTCGAACTCATTGGTGACGGCACGGATACCGAAGCCACCATTTGCCTCTGTTTTCAATCCGGGACCATCGTCAGTGATATCGATTATCAACAACTGATCCTGCAAAGATAATCGAATTATGATTTCTCCCGTACCGCGCGGAGCGATTCCGTGTTTAACGGCGTTTTCAACGAAAGGTTGTATCAGCATTCCCGGTATTTCGATTGCATCCGGCTCGATATTCTGATCGACTGTCAACGAGTAAGAGAAAGGATAACGAAGTTGTTCGAGTTTCAGATATAGTTCCAGTTGCTCGATCTCATCCGAGAGAGGAACCAGTTTCTTTTCGGATGTAGCCAGAACTTTGCGCAGTAAACGTGAGAAATCGATCAGGTATTTGTTCGCCTCCTGGTTGGCCGAGCGATTGATCAGATTCTGTATCGAACTTAGCGCATTAAAGATGAAATGCGGGTTCATCTGGGAGCGGATGGCACGGAGTTCGAGTTCGCGGATATGACGGCGGTTACGCTCCTGCTTCTGTTTGTTTTTGTTTCGGAAATAGTAAATGATGCCAATGATTGCTGCGATTAGGAGCGCACCTAGAATGCCCTCCTTGAATCCTTTCATAAAATCGTTGAAAGATTTGTCTTCTCTATTCAGGTCTTTTTTTATTAATTCAAGGATTGGCTCGGTGTTTAAATATCCGAAATCCCGATGGATAATCGTCCCGTCTTCGCGCATCAGGACCGTCAGTAAAGAGAATCCCTTATTATAAATTAAATCCTTTTCGACCTTTTCGGGTATGGCTTTAAACGGTTTTACCACTTTCGCGTTGTGAGCTTTAAAATGTGCGTAAAGTTCGAATTGGACGATAGAGGCCAACCCTTCTGTTTTGAGTTGTTTTTCCAAGTCGAGTGCCGTTTGCAGGCTCATTCCGCCAAGACCATCGGGGGTGGATACATATAACAGGATATATTTCCGATCGCTTCCTTTCACCAAATGTAGGCTGTCGGTTATGATCAGGCCAGTTTCCTTGATATTCTTACCATATTCGAAAGGTAATAGTTTATTGTATACTCTTTTTACTTCGTTTGTCAGGCTGGTATCTGGACAGGAAGCGATAAAATCGTTATAATCATCTTCTATTCCATGTAGTGTCTTGCTATACATCAAACTTGTCAGGTTCGCTCCGTTTAAAAAGTATTTAGGATAGCCAGAGAAGATTTGTTTATTTAGCAGATAGTCTTCCTGTGGAGTTATTTTTTGTTTGTTCAGACATATATTGTCCGATTTGAGTTCCTGCTTTTTATAGGTAGCATACATATACAGAAAAAAACCGTAATGTGCTGAATAAGGATTCTTCAAGCGGTAGGCATTATCAATAAGCGGATTGACTGATGCGAAAGGGGGAGCTTGCCAATCGAGTAAACTGCTATCATACCAGGCCTCTTTGTCGGTCTTAAACATGTAGCACCGCAGGATAAATCCCCCTTTAAAATACTGTTCTGATAATTCGAATACTCTTCTCCAATAGGGATCCATTTTCTTAAAATCTTTTTCTAAAGTAGTTTGAAAAAGAGAATCACGGTGCTGGAAGGATTTTTTTAACTCGTCGGGAGAAATGTTGCCGTATTCAGAATTGTAGTAAGAAAATCGTTGAGTGTTGTATTGTAGGTTATTCTGTTCACTACCTCGTCCCTCGTAATGATAGATATGTGTATTTATATATGCTTCTTTGTCTTCAACAATGGAATCTCCAGGAGTAAGCAGCAGCGTTATTCGTTCTCCGACTTTATATTCTGTCGGGTAAGCGATGAATATTTTCTTGTGAATAGTCGAATCCTTAGATACATCGAGACCATAATTGCTACAGGTAAATTCCGTATTCGGAGGAAGAGGAAATGAGGCGTCGACAATTCGTGTATCTGGTGCTATCGAGATGGTCCCGTCCGCTTTCCATCCAGTCAGGATATTTTGGGTTATCGGGAGGAGTTGTCGATTCAGATTTAACGAATTTTGGAAAAAAGTTCCCGGATAGGCAGATACCCCCTCCTGTCTTACTCCAAAAGGAACAAACGTTTTCGGATAAGAGTAGATTGAGTCTGACTTATCAAATGTAATTGCTTCTCGACTTTTCCGGTCGTATGTGACACGTAGAATCCGTTTGTCTGATATATTATCTTTAATTGCGAAATCCTGTCGATAGCGGCTATCGAAATAATGAAAACCATGTTTTTCCTTATTATTATGGCAATCGTACAGGTTATCCAGCGTATAGTCGATAGAAATGGATTTGTCTGTTTTTTCTGCCACTGTAGCTAGTATGGTGATCCGGCGTATATTCTCCGCCCTCCAAGGGATTTCTTCTTTAATCCCCGGAGCGATATAGGGATAGTAATGGACCGCTTCGAGGGTTATCCAATCTCCCTTTTTCAGTGAGTCGGGATTGTAAGGGACGAATGTGTCCGCCCAGCCGTTCCATATTAGGCACAGGAATAAAAATAAGAGTCTTGCTTTCATAACTGTAAATTTAAATGAAAAATCTGATTACAGTTCAAAAGTATAGGCGAAAGACTTTCACCCGGTTGAAAAATGAGTGAATGGCGGGTTTGGATGAGAATCTGTCCCCAAGGATATTTTGCTTATCCTTTGTTTCATTAGAGGTTTTGTTGTATGTTTGCAGCATTGACGTTTATTTTAACAAATCCGAGACTATGAATAATTTAATTAAGACAGACAAAGAGTATCAGCAATGGCTGGTAGAACTCAAACAGCGTATCAGACAAAGCCAGATCAAAGCGGCTTTAAGAGTCAACACAGAACTTCTCGAGTTGTATTGGAGCATTGGCTCTGATATTGTTCGTAAACAATCCATTTCCAATTGGGGTGATAGTGTTATTGAACAACTAAGCGCTGATTTACGTATCGCTTTTCCTGAGATGAAAGGTTTTTCTGCTCGTAATCTGTGGTACATGAAAAAGTGGTTTTTATTTTATTCTGGTGATGAAATAAAACTGCACCAAGTTGGTGCAGAATTTCGACAACAGAAACTGCCACAAGTTGTGGCAGAAATACCATGGAGACATCATACAGAGATAATCACAAAATGTAAATCTGTAGATGAGGCTTTATTCTATTTAAGAAAAACAAAGCAAGAAGGTTGGAGTCGTGCTATACTAATCCATTTTATAGAAATTGATTTATTTCATGCTCAAGGTAAATCTATTTCAAACTTTTCTTCAACTCTTCCTCCGTTACAAAGTGAGTTGGCCCAGGAGGCACTGAAAGATCCCTACAACTTTGACTTCTTGATGCTGACGGATGGTTATAAAGAAAAAGAGTTGGAAAAAGCATTAACTGATAATCTCACTCGTTTTTTGCTGGAACTGGGAACAGGCTTTGCTTTTGCTGGGCATCAGGTTCCAATTCAAGTTGGCAAATCTACTTATTACATAGATATGCTATTTTATCATTTCAGAATGAAGTGCTTTATAGTGGTAGAGCTTAAAACGGTTAAGTTCGAGCCGGAGTTTGCCGGTAAATTGAATTTTTATGTAACGGCCGTAGATCGTCAGATGCGTGGAAAGGATGATAATCCTACTATTGGCCTATTGATTTGTAAGGATAAAGAAGATGTCGTTGCCGAATATACGTTAGCCGACATACACAAACCATTGGGGGTATCGGCTTACGATTTACGAAATATTTTGCCCGAAGAATTTAAAAGCAGTTTGCCTACGATTGAAGAAATTGAAAGAAATATGAAAGATTAAAAAGAATGCCGGGAAAGTTAATCCGGCATTCCGATGGTACGGTATAATTCTTTGTTGTAGGTTTGAATGAGGATCAGTATTGTCCTGTGACACATTCTGCTTAATCCTATATCATAGATATTAAATTTATTCCTAACTTTGTAAAAACGAAATGCTTATGAAGTCTGTAACAGAATATAAAGAAATACTGTCTAAATTCAAAAAAGAGTTTGGTCCTCAGTTTGGTATTAAAGAACTGGGTATTTATGGTTCTGTTGCCAGAGGAGAACAAACAGAGGAAAGCGATCTGGATGTGTTTGTTTCACTGGAGAAAGTGGAGCCATTCATTATTTTTGATCTTAAAGAATTGTTGGAATCATTGTGTAAATGTAAGGTTGATTTGATTAGGTTAAGAGATTCACTGCGCCCTGCACTAAAGAATAACATTCTGAAAGATGGCATTTATGTTTGATAAAGGTAGAGTTTTAGATCGTTGTGATCTGGTCGTGTAATGCGTCTTCAAATCATTGGAGAGAATATTAAGAAGATAGATGAATGTACCAATGGAGAGCTATTACTGAAGTCTTCTGAAATACCTTGGCGAAAAGTAATAGCTCTTAGAAATTTCATATCGCATGAATATGCCAATGTCGATGAAGAAATTATTTTTGCTTTCAATCGGTATACAGTTTGTATGCTCCTTGGAAACTCATTTTGATAGCCAAGGCGAATGATATTCCACCGACGATTGTTCCGAAGGCAAGCAACGAAAGGGCATTAGGTTCGGTTCCTAGTGGAAATTCATTATACTCGGAGAGGGCTGCTGCTATAAAAAATGAGGAAAAGAAACACAAAACAACTCCCAGTACAAGGCTTATCCATGCGGTTTTTTGAATTAATTGTTTGATAAGTATGCTTATTAAAATGACAGTTATTGAAAGAAGAGTGAAAGAAATTGTCCATTTCCCTTTGCTTCCTATTTCGAAGATTGCATCGAAAATAGTCGGTACAGCCAAAATCAACAGGAACCAAATTTCAGATATGTTATTGATAGTTTTTTGGATTCCGGGTTTTAAAGAGGTTGTGTTCATGATAATATGTTTTTGAGTGACTACTATTTAATAAACGAAGTATTTACCAGTTTTATTGCTTCAATGACTTCATACATTAAAAATTAAGTTCTCATGCAACATATTAGTAATATCCGGCATCTATATATTTAACAATGTTATTAGATATGTTATGAAAAAGTTAGTACTCCTTTTGTTTGTTGCCTTTATCTCTATTCAGATATCTGCACAAGAGTTTCATTTTATTCCCCGAATCGGGTTTAATCTGGCTAATACCTACCCGGAAAGTTTTGCTGATATGCGGCCTGGTGTAAATGTCGGAGTTGCCGGAGAAATCCGTTTTTCCAAATTGTTTGCACTGGAACCGGGAGTTTATTATTCGATGCAAGGGCATCGGTATAAATATAAAGGAGAAACATCAAAGTTGAATGTTGATTATTTAAATATACCTCTTCATGTAAAGTTTTATTTGTATAAAGGATTTCATATGTTTGCCGGGCCACAACTGGGAATTAATGTAAAAGCTAAAGCTACGAATTTTCAATACGAATTGAATCATAAACCTTCTGAGACAAAAACTTTTTCGGGGGATATAAAAGACGACGTTCGGAATTGTGATTTGTCTTTTTCCATAGGTGCCGGTTATGCTTTTGATATGGGATTGGTTCTTTCTGCCAATTACAATTTAGGATGTACTTATCTTTATCGTGAATCGGAACTTTCTCCCGGTGGTTTCAGCCTGTTTAAAGGAAAAGAACATAATGGCGTTATCCAGTTTAATTTGGGATGGTATTTCTAAAAGGCTTTAGCCAATGATATTTGTCGGTGATATAATATAAAACTTTATCTTTGTTGCGACTTAAAACAATTTTGCCGGCATTAAAAATAGTTCCTATGTTTAAAATCGGAAAAGACGGATAGCACGAGATAGCACTACAAAAGCTATACCATTTTAGTTAACTTTGTATTGTATCAAATTCATTATTAACTAATAACGATATAGCTTATGAAAACAGTACGAAGTAACGAA
>NZ_QSDP01000124.1:0-17877 GCF_003463685.1 Parabacteroides sp. AM58-2XD | reverse complement strand
ACCCTAAAAAAGTATTTAAAAAAACTCCTTTTAGCTGAAGATTTATATAATCCTCAGATATACGACAAATTAGTTTATACATGGCTAAACTGTTTTTGTCATATTAAATTAAAACCTACAAATAATCATTCGCCAACATACAATGATGTAAAAGATCTCACAGCTTTAAAAAATTATTGCTTTGACCGAATCATAGCAGAATACTACGAAGAGATAATTTCACAAATAGAGATAGCCCGTTCAAAGAACATACTCTCATCACGAAATTATTTTAATATTCAAGATAGAATTAGTAAAGCATCCCAAATCATCGCCCCAGACTATATAGACCCTATAATAGAACTAAAAGAAAAAGTAAAACAAATTGCCTATAACAACTTATCAGAGAGAACACCTTATCTACTCAAATAACAAAACAGGTTTTAAACTATAGATAAATGATTCAAGATCAAAATAAAGAAAACAACATTATAATTATAGGTACCCTCCCTCAAAAGTATTAAGATGGGGGGGGTAGTACATGGTAGGTGGTATAACACGCGTTTTTAACAAAATCAATAAAAAACACGTCTATATCAAACTAACCAACAGATTTTGGGAAGAGACCAAAATGTTACTGATATGCCCATTTTTCACCCAATTACTAGGAAAAAGCATATCACAGAATCCTTAGAAAAACATTAATATAACCACCTTGCTCGCTCGTTTCACACACCAAAAACAGACGGGAGTGGTCGGAGCCAAACACGGCTTTCTCTGGCTAAACCTATCAAAGCTCATTATATATAATGCAAGATACGATCATCTGTAATCGTATATGGTTATACCATATCACTTCATACCTAATAAGTATATTCATCCTTTCAATAACTCAACAACACAGGATATAAATCTATGTGATGAAGTTGTTTTCGTTTCTGAATATTACTATATTTGCCCTCACGTATTAGAATAAAGACGTAGAAGCGTTAAGATATTATCCGACATTGAAATCTGGACAATTTCATCGAACAGGATAATAGCAAGTGTTCCTACGCCTATGTTGTTGTATACCCATTCTGATTATACAAGAGGGATAATAGTATACTGACATAAGGCGTGGGGCTATTGTTTATTATTGTTCGATGGGCAGTCCAGAGCCTCAATGTCAATAATATCCAATAGTCTCCACGCTTCTTTTTATTTAAGAACACCGAACGAAGGGGACAGTGAGGACAAACATTAGTATTATGAAGAAAAAAATTTCCCTTATGTTACTTTACTTGCTATTTATTCATATAACGAATGCACAATATAAAGACGTCTTTGATCGTGTAATTAGAAGTCGCTTTAATATACAAACAAATAGAAGATTAGATATAGATGAAGTAAACCCATACAATGTATATAAAGTTGTACAAGAAGGAAATTTCATATTTTTCATCGGTGACGAAAACGGAGTGTTTAAAAAACAAGACGATAAAGACATATATTATAAAGCACCTGACGATCCAAGGTTTGAGGAATGCCTAAGACTTGTTGCTGAGATATATCAAAAAGATGTAGAATTTCCATATACTGTGCCTATATTCATTAACTACAAAAATTGTGGAGGAGTAGCATACTGTTATTCAGGTAGACTTAAAGGAGTTCAAGAAGGGGAATCATCAACATGGGCTGGATTGATAATTGATATTGATATTGAAAAAAACTACAATGTACATTATGTATTAAATGAGGTGAGTCTTACGATGGGTTATATTTAGCAGAAGTGATTGCACATGAAATATTTCATAGTGTATTTTGGAATGCTGGAGATCCTGAATACAAAATATACCCTTACTCTTGGGTTTCAGATGGGACATACGAATACGAGCCAAATCGTTATAAACGTTATTCTGATGATCTCGAACTTGTTAGTGATTTTTACTGTGGAAAAAACGCAATGCTTGCTAATGCTGGTAAACCAATACAGCTATACGCAGGTCATTTCACTAATGCTTTCGAATACACAGATGACAAATTTTTTGCTTTCAATCATAGAAAGAGCATTGCTGTAAACCATTTGGGCAAAATATCTCTTGGAATAATGAAAGATGTTGGATTTCTGTTGAAAGCTGGAGTTGATATAAAATGTGATAAATTTACTGGATATCTATTTGATGATACAGAACAAGTTTGGGCACATGTATCTATGGGAGATACATTATTTGTTTTAGAAGATAAATGGTTAGAAGATGGTAAATATCACACTGTATGGTGTCAGTATTCGACATCAAATGAAAGAATAAATAACAATAATCATTTAGATGTTCATACAGAAAAGAATAAAATAGTTATTTCCAACAATGGACCAGAAATGACGGTTTATATTTATAACATGCATGGAAACATGGTAGATCAAAAGAATGTCAACACTGGTAATATTGAGATTCAAGTAAAATCACCAGGGGTATATATAGTAAAAAGTGACAACTATTCCAAAAAGGTACTTTGTTTATAATTTATGTCTCTAATGGAATTGATTTGTCTATCGAGTGATTTTAAAGACGCAATGTTATAAAAATTTCTTGGATTCACAAATAAGGAATACAGCTATGAGAACAAAAGAAAGAGAAAACACATAACGTTTTACAATATTGGCACCCTATTGGCGCCCCACAAAACACATAATAGCTGTTAATCAAAAGATTAACAGCTATTATGTGTAGCGAGACCCGGGATTGAACCGGGGACCTCATGATTATGAATCATGCGCTCTAACCAGCTGAGCTATCTCGCCATCATGTCGTCAACTTTTCTTATTGACGCTGCAAAATTAGAGGTTATTTTTATATTATGCAACACTTTTGCGAAAAAAAATCTTTTATTTTTCAGGGCTTTCAGCTAAGGCGTTAAAAATTAGAAGCTTTTTTACTCTAATAATATTGGGAAATATGAATCTTTTGAGTAACTTGCTGCGCAAATAATTGTATGAAAGATGAAAAAAGAGAAGTTTCATATCGAATACATTTTCGATAAAGTTTCGCGACGAAGTTTATGGAATCACCTCACTACCCCTCCAGGATTGTCTGCCTGGTTTGCTGATGACGTAACGATCAATGACAACACGTATGTTTTTAAGTGGAACAGGGATGAGCAGGAGGCAGAGGTTTTGTCGATAAAACCGGAAATTAGTATCCGTTACCGGTGGACAGATGAGGAAGAAGATAATGTCTACTTCGAATTTTTAATTCACACGGTTGAACTTACCGGAGCAACTGCTCTTGAAATAACCGACTTTGCCGAGCCGGATGAAAAGAAAGATTCAATCAATTTATGGGACTCGCAAGTCTATGAATTGAAACGTACACTCGGGATTTAGGTTGTTTTAGAGAATAATGTAATGTTCTTATCGTTTTTTACACTACTTTTGCCCCGTCAACCCGGATAGGCAATGTTGAAGATAAAACGATTATATACATTTATGCTGCAGACTTTCCTGCCGTTGTTCATTATGCCTCGGTATCTGTCTGTTTATTGTACTCATGCAGTTCCTTTGGAGGTACATAGACGACATGGTGGGAAAGGGACTGGGGATTCCTGTGCTCGGCGAAATGTTTTTTTATGCTGCTTTATTCCTCCTCCCCATGGCTTTACCTTTGGCCATTTTGCTTGCATCTCTGATGACTTTCGGTAATCTGGGCGAACGCCTGGAATTGCTGGCGATGAAATCTGCCGGAGTATCGCTGATACATATCATGCGGCCGTTGATCATCACAATCGGGATTATCAGTATCGGCGCTTTCTTTTTCCAGAACAATGCAATGCCTGTCGTACAGGTGAAACTATATTCCCTTCTCTACTCCATGCGCCAGAAGTCGCCGGAGCTGGATATTCCGGAAGGTGTATTTTATGGGGAAATCACAGGATATAATGTATATGTAAAAGAAAAAAACAATCAGACCGGATTGCTGAAAGATGTCATGATCTATGACTATTCGAAAGGTTTCAATAACGCACGTGTGATCCTTGCAGACTCCGGCAGACTGAAAACATCTGCGGACAAGCTGTTTCTGGTCTTATCCCTTTTTAATGGGGAGTCGTTTGAAAACCTGTCCGAAGGCCAGACAGGCAGTAACAACCGGAAAACAGCTGTTCCCTACCGCAGGGAGACATTCAGCACCAAAGATATTCTGATAGATTTCGATGCAAACTTCACCCGCACGGATGAATCTTTTATGCAAAACCAATATATGGGTAAGCAACTGAAGGATTTACAGACTTCTATTGACTCCATGACCGTACGGCTCGACAGTATCAAGGCGATCAATTCCAAAAATGTGTATGACATGTCTTATAAAAAGACATTCTCCAAACCAAAAAGGGAATTATCCCAACAAGCAGAAATGGGAACCGGCAATACTGCAACAGTAAACGATACTGATTCCCTGACCAAAATATCAAACGAACCGGTCAAAATAATCAATTTCGACAGTTTGTATAAAGCCGAAGCACCAAGCGGGCAAGCCGCCTTATTGGTCCGTGCCAAATCAAACATTGAAAGTGTAAAGGCCGATTATTATTTCAAAGCTGCAACATTAGGAGACGAGGCTTACAAAGTACGCCGCCACCTGACTGAATGGCATAAGAAATTCACCTTATCCTTCGCTTGTATGGTTTTCTTCTTTATCGGTGCCCCACTGGGAGCGATTATCCGTAAGGGAGGACTGGGAATGCCGGTCGTTATTTCCGTAATCCTGTTTATATTCTATTATATTATAGATAATATCGGATTTAAAATGGCACGCGACGGTATATGGGAAGCCTGGGAAGGAATGTGGCTGAGTTCCGCTATTTTGGCACCACTAGGGATTTTCCTGACTTATAAGGCTGTTAATGACAGTGTTATATTGAATGCGGACACTTATCTGAATGCCATAAAGAATTTTATAGGTAAACGGGCCGGACGTAAAGTGGAGAAAAAAGAGGTAATCATTTTTAATCCTGACTATGCAGCCATGTTGCCACGCCTGGATAAGCTGGCGGAAAACTGTGCCGAATATCTCAAAAGCCATAAACGCTGGTTGAACTATTTCACTTTCTGGAAACAAGGCGGAAAGGATCATACGGCAGAACAGCTGGCTACAGAAATGGAAGGTATCATTGAAGAACTGGGTAACTCCGATCAGAATCTGGTACTGAACAAACTGATGGATTATCCCGTTATCGGCGGATACAACCAACTGAATGCAAATATCAACGGAAAGATCGGACTGGCATTCGGAATATTTTTCCCGGTCGGGCTTCCGGTCTATTTGCTTGCTACATACCAGCGTAAATTATTACGCCATGATATACAAGTAGTACAAAAAACAAGCCGCGAATTGGAAGATATGATCCGGAACTTAGAAATTAAAAATTAAAAAAGATATGAGTGAGATCAAATTAAACACCATCGAAGAAGCAATCGAAGATTTTCGTGAAGGTAAATTCCTGATCGTTGTTGACGACGAAGATCGTGAAAACGAAGGGGACTTCATTGTTGCTGCGGAAAAGATAACGCCCGAAAAAGTAAATTTCATGATGACATACGGTCGTGGTGTATTATGCGCCCCGATCACCGAAGAACGTTGCCAGGAACTGGACCTGGATATGCAGGTTGCCAGAAACACCTCTATGCTTGAGACACCGTTCACCGTAACTGTCGACAAACTGGGCGGAGGTTGCACGACCGGTGTATCCATGTTCGACCGTGCCGAAACGATCCGTGCACTGGCTGATACGCAGACAAAGCCGTCTGACCTGGGACGTCCGGGACATGTGAACCCGCTGCGAGCCCGTTCACGCGGTGTGCTCCGTCGTGCCGGTCATACCGAAGCAGCTGTCGACCTGGCCCGTCTGGCCGGCCTCTATCCTGCGGGGGCATTGATCGAGATCATCAATGAAGACGGAACAATGGCACGTCTGCCGCAATTAGTGGAAGTAGCTAAAAAGTTCGATATCAAGATCATTTGTATTAAGGACCTGATTGCCTACCGCCTGAAAACAGAATCCATTGTTGACAAAGGTGTAGAAGTCGATATGCCAACCCAGTACGGTCATTTCCACCTGATCCCTTTCCGGCAGAAAAGTAACGGATTGGAGCATATCGCTTTGATAAAAGGTGATATATCCGGAGAAGAACCGGTCTTGGTTCGCGTACATTCATCTTGTGCAACCGGCGATATCTTCGGTTCTATGCGTTGCGAATGCGGCGAACAGTTGCACAAAGCCATGCAAATGATTGAAAAAGAAGGACGCGGAGCTATCGTCTACCTGAACCAGGAAGGACGCGGCATCGGCCTGATGGATAAAATGAAAGCCTATAAACTTCAGGAAGAGGGATTGGATACGGTAGACGCCAACCTGCATCTGGGACACCAGGCTGATGAACGTGATTATGGCGTCGGAGCACAGATCCTGAAGCACATCGGCATCACCAAAATGCGCTTGATGACAAACAATCCGATCAAGCGTGTAGGCCTGGAAGCTTATGGTTTAACAATTGTGGAAAACGTTCCTATCGAAGTCACTCCGAACAAATATAATGAATTTTATATGAAGACAAAAAAGGAGCGTATGGGACATGTTCTCCATAACATCAAATAATTAGCAATTTGTTGCAAAGAATCCGATTATTAATTACTTTTGTCGCAACTATTTAAAATAACCTATACAAACAGCAGTGTCATGACACAAGTTTCAGATCGTTTAGCAAGTTTATCGCCTTCCGCTACGTTGGCGATGTCTCAGAAGAGCAATGAGCTCAAAGCACAAGGTATCGATGTTATCAACCTGAGTGTGGGAGAACCTGATTTCAACACACCTGATCACATCAAGGAAGCAGCCAAGCAAGCGGTAGACGACAATTTCTCTCGCTACTCTCCGGTTCCCGGTTATCCGGCATTACGCAATGCTATCGTTACCAAGCTGAAGAATGAAAACGGGTTGGAATACGCAGCTACACAGATTTCCTGCGCGAACGGAGCTAAACAATCCGTTTGTAACACAATTCTGGTGTTGGTTAATCCCGGAGACGAAGTTATCATTCCGGCACCGTTCTGGGTAAGCTATCCTGAAATGGTCAAACTGGCTGAAGGTAAACCGGTAATCGTTACAGCAGGTATCGAACAGGACTTCAAGATCACTCCGGCACAGCTGGAAGCAGCTATCACGCCGAAGACAAAGGCGTTGATCCTCTGCTCTCCGTCCAATCCGACTGGTTCTGTTTACAGTGCAGAAGAACTGGCAGGTTTGGCTGAAGTATTGAAAAAACATCCGGATATCATCGTTATTGCTGACGAGATCTACGAACATATCAACTATATCGGCAAACATCACAGTATCGCTTCTGTCGACGGCATGAAAGATCGCACCGTTATTGTAAACGGTGTATCCAAAGCATATGCAATGACAGGCTGGCGTATCGGTTTCATTGCCGGACCGGAATGGATCGTGAAGGCTGTAAACAAATTACAAGGTCAATACACCTCAGGTCCTTGCTCTGTCTCCCAGAAAGCTGCCGAAGTTGCTTACACTGGCTCACAGGAACCGGTTGAAGAAATGCGTAAAGCATTCGAACGCCGTCGTGACCTGATCGTTAATCTGGCTAAAGAAGTTCCGGGATTCGAAGTAAATAAGCCGGAAGGCGCTTTCTACCTGTTCCCGAAATGTAGTTACTATTATGGTAAAGCTGACGGAAACAACACAATCAAAGATGCTGACGACCTGGCTATGTATTTGCTGGAAAAGGCACACGTTGCCTGCGTAGGCGGTACTTCATTCGGTGCTCCCGAATGTATCCGTATGAGTTATGCTACCAGCGATGAAAACATCGTGGAAGCCATCAAACGTATCAAAGAGGCTTTGGCTAAACTGAAATAAGAGAAAGTAAACTTTTATATATAGAAAAAGGGACTCCGAGATAATCGAAGCCCCTTTTTTATTTTATTCTGCTAACGCAAAATTATTCAGCACGCAAAGTGAAGCGTTTGAATGCAAGAATCTGCAATTCAGGATCTGCTTCCTTCATTGTTTCTTTTACAGTCTTTTTGCCATCCATGATATCTTCCTGGTTCAGCAAGCAAACTTCTTTCAAGAATTTGCTAAGACGACCTTTAGCGATGTTCTGGATCATTTGTTCCGGTAAATTAGCAGCTTTTTCAGCAGAAACAGTTGCGATAATTTCCTTAGCCTTAGCTACGTCTTCAGCAGTAATCCAGCCCTTAGCCATATTGCTTTCCATATGGTCTTCGCTATCTACATGTGAAGGATTGATACCTGCCTTCTTCAAAGCAACTTCAACAGCCTTCTGTACCTGTTCAACCTTTGTCTTTTCAATTGCCACCTGTATTTCAGCTTCTTTTACTGATTCAGGAACACCAGCTTCATCGATAGCGATAGGATTCATGGCAGCGATCTGCATAGCGATGTTGTGAGCAGCTTCTTCTGATTCTTTGTTAAAAGCAACGATCGTACAAAGCTGGTTTTTACCCATATGGTTATAAACAGTAGTGTAAGCACCTTCTACCACATTATAACCGTCCAGTTCCATCTTTTCGCCAGTGATACCGCTACGGTCAGTAACAGCGTCCTGGATAGTACCCTTACCCATAGGCAAAGCCTTTACTTCATCCAAAGTCTGACATTTGTTAGCCACAGCAGCGTCCAGGATAGCCTGAGTCAAAGCAACGAAGTCTTCGTTCTTAGCAACAAAGTCAGTTTCGCATTTCAAAGCGATAACAGCAGCAAAACCGCCCTCTTTCTTTGCCAACACGCAACCTTCTGCAGCGTCACGGTCTGAACGCTTAGCGGCGATAGCCTGTCCTTTTTTACGGATAATTTCCATTGCCTTTTCGATGTCGCCATCAGATTCGGTCAACGCTTTCTTGCAGTCCATCATACCAGCTCCGCTCATCTTGCGCAGCTTGGTAATATCAGCCATAGTTACAGCCATAATCTTATTTCCTTCTTATTTAATGTTTATACTCTTTCTACTTCTTTATTAACGAACAATGGACAATTACCTATTGACAATCTCTTACTGTCAAAAGCCAATTGCCCATTGTATTTATATTCTAATTGTCAATTGTCAACCGGCAATTGTCAACCGAATTATTCTTCGATATCTTTAGCGTACTTGTCGGCAACTTTAGCGTTCAAAGCATCTTCGTCTTCCTTCTTAGTACGTTCTTTCTTTACAGCAGCTTTAGCTTTGCGTTCTCTTTTAGCGCCTTCGCCTTCACCTGCTGCTTCTGTATCGATCTTTTCAGCTTTGCGTTCCTGCAAACCTTCGTTCATAGCTTCGCAGATAGCGCCTAAGATAACTTCTACTGATTTAGTAGCGTCGTCGTTAGCCGGGATCACGTAGTCGATGTTGTTCGGGTTTGAGTTAGTATCAACCATACCGAAAACTGGGATACCCAGACGGTTAGCTTCGCGAACTGCGATATGTTCTTTCATCACGTCAACAACGAACAAAGCAGACGGAAGACGAGTCAGGTCTACGATAGAACCTAATGTCTTTTCCAACTTAGCACGCTGACGAGTGATCTGAAGTTTTTCTCTTTTTGACAGGTTATCAAATGTACCGTCTTTTGTCATCTTATCGATAGTAGTCATCTTTTTGATGGCTTTACGGATAGTCGGGAAGTTAGTCAACATACCACCCGGCCAGCGTTCGATAACGTAAGGCATACCTACTGAAGCAGCCTTATCAGCGACAACTTGTTTTGCTTGTTTTTTAGTAGCAACGAAAAGTACTTTCTTACCCTGTTTTGCCAGGTTTTTCATTACTTCTGCTGCTTCGTCTACTTTAGCAACTGTTTTATATAAATCAATGATATGAATACCATTGCGCTCCATAAAGATATAAGGAGCCATAGCGGGATTCCACTTTCTTTTTAAGTGTCCGAAGTGTACACCAGCTTCTAATAACTGATCAAAATTAACTCTTGACATTTTTTTCTTTTTAAATCGTTTACTTTCTGTTTAATTTTCAACTATCAGGTAGTCCCCCGGCATGTCTGCATGCAAAAGAAATCCCGACAATTTAGATACTAAACGCTTTGTCCTTGTAAGAAACTCACAAATAACATTAACGTTTGCTGAACTGGAATCTCTTACGAGCTTTTGGCTGACCCGGTTTCTTACGTTCAACAGAACGAGGATCGCGAGTTACGAATCCTTCTGCTCTCAAGGCAGACTTATCTTCCGGATTAATCTTGATCAAAGCACGAGCGATAGCCAAACGTGCAGCTTCTGACTGACCTTTGAATCCACCACCATCAAGGTTGATCTTGATATCATATTGTTCTTCAACATTCAGCTTTGCAAGCGGCTGCTTAACAATGAACTGAAGGATTGTAGAAGGAAAGTAATTTGCAAGATCACGTTTGTTGATAGTTATCTTTCCCGTTCCTTCGCTAACGAATACGCGAGCAACTGCTGCTTTACGTCTTCCTATTGCATTTACTACTTCCATAGTTATTATTTAAGTGAGTTTATATCGATTGACTTAGGCTGTTGAGCTTCGTGTTTGTGCTCTGTTCCTTCATATACATATAAGTTAGCAAGTAACTTAGCACCCAGACGGTTTTTAGGCAACATACCTTTTACTACTTTTCTGAACAGATGGCTGGCACCTTTCTTCATCAAGTCGTTAGGTGTGTACTCGATCTGTCCACCGGGATATCCGGTATATCTCAAATAAATACGATCGTTCCATTTGTTTCCTGTCAGAACGATTTTATCTGCATTGATAATGATTACATTATCACCACAATCAACATGAGGAGTGAAGTTGGGTTTGTACTTGCCGCGCAAAAGCTTTGCTACTTTTGCACAAAGGCGTCCCAAAGTCTGTCCATCAGCGTCAACGATGACCCACTCTTTGTTTACAGTTGCTTTGTTTGCAGAAATGGTCTTAAAACTTAAAGTATCCACTGCTTAATAAATTAATTAATTAATAACTCTAAAAAACAAGCGCCTAGTTTTTCGCTGTCATTATCACTACGGACACTTGACGTAATAATGTGCTAGAAACTAAACTCTTAGTACAATTTGATAATATTCGGCTTGCAAAGGTACGGCTTTTCTTCGAAATACAAAACATTTGTACATCTTTTTCGCACCCAAACGATTATGAGCAGAAGATATACAACAAAAGGGAATTGCCGGAGAGTTATGCTTTTCCCTAATTCCTATTTAATTGAAAAAATTTACCGGCGGAAATAATACCCCAACGAGAAAGTTACATTATTCTGATAAAGGGATGATTCGCCGTCGTGTTTGGTGGTACGTCGGTCGAGTGTTCCGCACAGGGCAGATACGGAGAAGAAGAAATTTGAATATTCTACCTGCAACCCAAGGTTTACCCCCAAGTCGAAAGTTTTAAGATCGGCTTCGCCTGATTGTCCGAAAACGATATCGCTATCCACATTCTTAGTACGCATTTTTCCAAACAGGGAGAAATCGACAGCCGGACCGGCCATCACACTGAAATAAACATCGGTAAACTGAAAGGTATATACCAGATTTACAGGTACAAGAATAGAATAATAGTTACATTTTGTTTTCGGATAAGCTAAATCCATACCGTCTCCTTCTGAGATTTTTGACAAGTAATTACCACCCTGATGCACAAAAGCGACTTCCGGCTGAAGCGACAATCTTTTATATAAAGGAATCTGAGCCAGTCCCGCCACACTAAATCCGAAACGAGCGCCCGATTGATAATTGTTGTCTATTTTCTGCACCAGCGAAGAATAAGCCAAACCACCACGCACACCCCAAGTGATCTGTGCTGTAGCCGGCACAATCATCAACATCACCCATATTATTACCAATCCTATCTTTTTCATATTATATCCTCTTTTCCATGAGCAAAGATAGTTTTTTTTTCTAATGATGATACTTATTCTATGATTTTAACGTATTTCCAGACATCGTATGTAGAAAATAACTAAAATCAAGCAAATAATATATACATTAATATCACAGATAACTATCTAACTAACAAATGTTAGCCAAATTGGTTTTCTCTTATTTTTATCTAAAAGAAAGATCGGAAAAAGGTTAGAGGAGTTCAACACCTGGAAAAAGCGTTACAGTGAAAGCTTCAAGAATATCGATTCCACTTTCAAGATTCAGGTACGCACTACCCTTTCGGAAGGATGGCACGAGATAGAACATAACATGCGATACAAATATCATCACCCTTTTCAATTTCGATAAGGACCTGGCAAAAGCTTTTTATAAAACAGAGCGCAATGTTATTTTACACAAACTGATCAAACATGATATCCGGATGGATATCTCATTCAATAACATTATTTATCTATGTAATTACCTGTTTGTAAAAAGTGGAATGATATACCAACTCACACCGCCCGCATTAATGCGGCAGTTTGAGGACATTTTCGGACAGACGGATAGTTAAAGACATATCTGTTTCGAAAACCAGCACCTATTTTACCAAACAAATGTCGTATCTTTGTTTGGTAAAATATAAAAGTTTTTTCAATCATATATGGAACCATTTATACATCTACACGTCCACACCCAGTACTCGCTGCTGGACGGACAAGCCTCGATCGATGCACTGATTGACAAGGCACAAAAAGACGGCATGAACGCCATTGCTGTTACCGATCACGGTAATATGTTCGGTATAAAGGAGTTCTTCAACAAGGTCTCCAAGAAGAACGGGAAACCGCTTGGAGCCATCAAAGACCTGGAGAAAGAACAGAAAGCCCTCAAAGGGAAAGAAACTCTTTCCACCGAAGAGCAGGCACGCCTGCAGGAGATTCCATCCCTGATAGAAGCGGAAAAGAAAAAGATATTCAAACCGATTATCGGCTGCGAGTGCTACTGTGCCCGCAACGGAAGGCATAACAAAACAGCGAAGGAAGACCGTAGCGGTTACCACCTGATCATACTGGCTAAAAACCTAAAAGGCTACAAAAACCTGATCAAGATGGTTTCCATCTCTTGGACAGAAGGTTTTTACGGCCGTCCGCGTATCGACCATGAATTACTGGAGAAATATCACGAAGACCTGATTGTCTGTTCCGCTTGTTTGGGTGGCGAAATACCGCAGCATATTATGCATGATCGGATAGATAAAGCTGAAGAATCCATCCTGTGGTTCAAAAAACTGTTCGGAGAAGATTATTACCTGGAAATGCAACGGCACGAGACACACGACCCGAACGCCGATTGCACCACGTATCCCAAACAGCAGGAAGTGAATAAGGTCCTGATCGAACTCGCCCGCAAACATAATGTCAAGCTGATCGCTACCAACGACGTCCATTTCGTTAATCAGGAAGATGCCGAAGCACACGACCGCCTGATCTGCCTCAGTACCGGAAAGGATCTGGACGACCCGACACGTATGCGTTATTCCAAGCAGGAATGGATGAAAACGACAGCCGAGATGAATGCCATCTTTGCAGACATCCCGGAAGCACTCAGCAACACGCTTGAAATAGCAGACAAAGTAGATTTCTACTCCATCGACAGTGGTCCTATCATGCCTACCTTCGCCATCCCTGAAGATTTTGGGACAGAAGAGTCGTATCGCGAAAAATTCTCGGAACAGGACTTGTTCGAAGAATTCACCCGTGATGAAAACGGCAACGTAGTGTTAAGCGAAGAAGATGCCAAAGACAAAATAAAGAAACTCGGCGGATACGATAAATTATACCGTATCAAGCTGGAAGCCGACTACCTGAGAAAACTGACATACGACGGTGCAAAGGTTTGTTACGGAGACAACCTGAATGATGAAGTCAGGGAACGTCTGGACTTTGAGTTACACATCATGAAGACAATGGGTTTTCCCGGATACTTCCTTATCGTGCAAGACTTTATCGCCGCTGCCCGCGAAGAATTGGGCGTATCGGTGGGACCGGGACGTGGATCGGCTGCCGGATCGGCAGTTGCATACTGTCTGGGAATCACTAAGATCGACCCGATTAAGTATGACCTGCTGTTCGAACGTTTCCTGAATCCGGACCGTATCTCCCTCCCCGATATCGATACCGACTTCGACGATGACGGTCGTGGCGAAGTATTGCGTTGGGTAACGGAAAAATACGGAGCAGACCGTGTGGCACATATCATTACCTACGGTACGATGGCTACCAAATCGGCCATCAAGGACGTTGCCCGTGTACAGAAACTTCCGCTTTCCGAGTCGAACCGTCTGGCTAAGCTGGTACCGGATAAGATACCGGATATGAAGAAGTTCAAACTGAAAGATGCGATCAACTATGTGCCCGAACTGAAAGAAGCAGCAACCGGAAATGATCCGCTTGCTCGCGATACATTAAAATATGCACAAATGCTGGAAGGCAACGTGCGTAACACTGGTGTACATGCCTGTGGCGTCATCATCGGACGATATGATATTTCGGACGTCGTGCCTGTCAGTACGGCAAAAGATAAAGAAACCGGCGAGGAAATGCTGGTTACTCAATACGAGGTTCGGTGATCGAAGAAACCGGATTGATCAAAATGGACTTTTTGGGACTGAAAACGTTGTCCATCATCAAAGAGGCTATTGAAAACATCCGCCTGACTACCGGACGCGAACTCGATATCGACCATATCAGCCTGGAAGATCCGGCAACCTATAAATTATATTGCGACGGTAAAACAACCGGTACATTCCAGTTTGAATCGGCAGGTATGCAAAAATACCTGAAGGAGCTTCAACCCTCCAAGTTCGAAGACCTGATCGCCATGAATGCCCTGTATCGTCCGGGACCAATGGACTATATCCCCGACTTTATCGACCGTAAACACGGACGCAAGCCGATCGAATATGATATACCGGTCATGGAGAAATACCTGAAAGACACCTACGGTATTACAGTCTACCAGGAACAGGTCATGCTTCTGTCGCGTTTGCTGGCAAACTTCACCCGTGGTGAAAGTGACGCTCTGCGTAAAGCCATGGGGAAGAAGCTGATCGACAAGATGAACCACCTGAAATCGAAGTTCATGAAAGGTGGACAGGATAATGGATACGAGGCAAAAACGCTTGAAAAGATTTGGTCCGACTGGGAAAAGTTTGCTTCCTATGCCTTCAACAAGAGCCACGCTACCTGCTATTCGTGGGTTGCTTATCAGACGGCCTTCCTGAAAGCGAACTATCCGTCCGAATATATGGCAGCCGTTCTGAGCCGAAGTTTGTCCAACATCGTCGATATCACGAAGTTTATGGACGAATGCAAAGCAATGGGTATGCAGGTATTAGGACCAGACGTCAACGAATCTATCCTGAAGTTCAGCGTAGATAAAAACAAGAACATCCGTTTCGGGCTAGGCGCCGTGAAAGGCGTAGGCGAATCGGCCGTATTGAATATCATCGAGGAACGAAAGAAAAACGGTCCGTATAAAAATATCTTCGACTTTGTGGAACGCGTCAACCTAACAGCATGTAATAAGAAAAACATCGAATCGCTTACGTTGGCCGGTGCCTTCGATAATTTCGGTATCCAGCGCGAACAATTCTTTGCAGAAACAGGCAAAGGCGAAGTCTTTCTGGATACGCTGGTGCGTTATGGCAATAAGTTCCAGATGGATAAAAACTCAGCAGCCAACTCCCTGTTCGGCGGCGATGACCTGCTTGTAGCCATTGCCAAACCCGAAATTCCGGTTTGCCAGCGTTGGAGTGATCTGGAACGCCTGAATAAAGAAAAGGAACTGATAGGTATTTACCTTTCCGCCCATCCGCTGGACGAATATCGTATCGTTCTGACATACGTATGCAATACGGGCATGGCAGAGATCAACGACCGGGAAAGCCTGAAAGGGCGCGAAATGTTGTTAGGCGGAATCGTAACCGATTTCCGTGAGGGAATGACCAAGACAGGAAAGCCTTACGGAGTAGTTAAAATAGAAGATTTCACCGGCAGCGGAGAGATCGCCTTGTTCGGTAATAACTATATCGAATACAGCAAATATTGTAAACCCGGTATGTACCTGCTCATCACAGCCCGCGTAGAGCCTCGCCGTTGGAACGAAAACGAACTCGATTTCAATATCGGTTCCATCCGCCTGTTGCAGGACGAAAAGGACAAACTGATCGAAAAAATCAGTATCACTCTACCGATCCACGATCTCGACGAGCCCACAGTCAATGAATTATCTGTGCTCATCAAAAACAATCCGGGACAGAGCTTGTTATATTTCAAAGTGGTAGATGGCGAACATAATATTTCACAAAATTTCTTCTCACAGAATATCCGGTTAAACGTAACAGGCAAGCTGATTGAGTTCCTGCAGGAGAATTCAACTATTGATTTCAAAATTAACGGGTAAAGTTGTACGGTGTGGAAAGAATTACTACTTTTGGCACCTCAAAAGGGAACAATTTAAATTAGATATATAATTATGGCACTAGAAGTTACAGATGCAAATTTTGAAGAGTTAGTAAACGCAGGCAAGCCTATGGTCCTTGACTTTTGGGCTGAATGGTGTGGCCCCTGCCGCATGGTAAGTCCGATCATCGACGAACTGGCAACCGAATACGAAGGTAAGGTTACAATCGGCAAAATGGACGTAGACAACAACAACGATGTCGTTGCCCAGTTCGGTATCCGCAATATTCCTACCGTTCTTTTCTTTAAAGAAGGGAAATTAGTAGACAAACAGGTAGGCGCTGCACAGAAATCGGCTTTCGTAGCTAAAATCGACGCACTTCTATAATGAAGACTTTATAGCGCGGAGCATTTCGCGTTTTCCCGGAGGCCGGGTATTCTTTCAACGGAATACCCGGCCTTCTGCATCATACGGCGGACTACTCCTTTGGCACAATAGGTGGTAAGGATTCCTCCTTCCGTCATATGCGCATATAATTTATCGAATATCTCCTGACTCCACATTTCCGGTTGCTTATCCGGAGCAAAAGCATCGAAATAAACAAGGTCTATTCCTTCCGGCAATTCACAGTGATTACTATCTCCCTGTATTTTATGCAAAGTGAAACGATCAGTTATTCTTACGGCTTCATTCCAGGTGGCAACATGCAGGGCCTCAAACCATTCTTTCTTTTCCGGACAAATCACGTCGCCGTAATTCAGCGCCCGGACCAGTTCGGCTCCAAGCGGATAAAGTTCTATGGAATAATAGTTCACAGAGCGATTATTCTCTTCTGCATCCAATAAAGTAAGGAAAGCATTCAACCCCGTCCCGAAACCAATCTCAAAAACAGTAATATCCTTTTTTGCCTGATGATGCAATCCGGCTTCAATAAATACATGGCGCGATTCCTGCACCGCCCCGTTTACCGAATGGTAATGTTCATCCATCTCCGGAATAAATAATGTATGACTGCCGTCAGCCGTCTGCTGTAATTCTCGTTTCATCTAATTTTGCACTACTATACTTGCATTTGACTGCAAAGGTAAGGAAAATTAAACAGAGTTAGGCAGAGGCATGCATTAACCCTATTTCAGGCAAAGTCAACCCTATACTGAGAACATTAGTATCATATATTATGATATTACTTTCTCATATATATAATACTCAATTCGCATAATATATGAAAATACAGTATCATAATATATGATATTTCCATCCTTCACCGGATAAGAACTTGGGGAATCCTAGTATGCGCCCGGTAATGATGCAATAATTACAGTTCATATCCAGGGCAACCGCACCAAAATTTCTATTAAAATATGTTTTGTGGCATAAATCATTAAAATATTTCAAAAAAAGTTGTGTAATTGGGGAATAAAGGTAATCTTGCAGAAAGAAAAGTCTTAACTATGAAAATAGAACCTTAACGACTGGATTTTTTACGTGAAGATTTTGCAAACCAAAGTCTCTTGACTATGATTCGTGAGATCTTATAAGAGGTCT
>NZ_QSDP01000123.1:0-18296 GCF_003463685.1 Parabacteroides sp. AM58-2XD | reverse complement strand
TAAAATGAAAATATAAGAAGCAAAAACAAATATATATTATTTTTGTATTTCTATATAAAATGAAAATATAAGAAGCAAAAACAAATATATATTATTTTTGTATTTCTATATATCTGATAATCAGTATATATATATTTATTCTTTTTCCTTTATTTTCATAGTTCAGTACTGGGTCTCGCTACTGCAAGGTTTACAAGAAATTGTAAACCTTTTTTGTTTGTATCTCCTCTGTTTCTTATCTCTCCATTTAAGCTATTATTCGGATAAATCCTGCGAAATGTACTTTTTTTGAAAAAATATTGCTAAAAAGTTTGGCGGAGTGATTTTTCTTGTATCTTTGTCATATAATAATAGTACAATGTTTCTATAATACAATATACATCTATATGATTAAGTTTTTATTGGATTATTCCAGCGGCGTACCGGTGTACCGTCAGATTATCGACCAGATCATATTTGGCATAGCATCCGGACAACTGAAATTGGGTGAACAGCTTCCTACAGTCAGGGCACTTGCTGTGGAACTGAAGGTAAACCTGAATACGGTATCCAAAGCGTATAAAGAATTGGAGATCAAAAATATTCTGGAGACTCAGCAAGGTACCGGCACTTTTATCAACAAAACAGAAAATGTGGTGTCGGAAAAGGAAAGGGAAGATAAGCTGAAAGAGATTTGCATGCAGTTTTCTTCCGTAGCGTTTAGTTATGGCTTTAATCTGGATGAAGTCATGCGGGAATTAAAAGACATTGAAACCTCTAAAAAATAATAGTTATGACAACAAATGTAATTAACAAGGGATGGTTTAATCCAATTTCTCTTACAGTATTGCTGGTATTGATTTCTGTATCGATCATTCTGTCTGTTTTACAGATTGTAAATGTTCAGGTCTTTGTGCTCTTAATCCTCTTTTCCGGATTATTTGCTACTTCTATCCGCATTGCCGACCAGTGGGAGCGGGCAGTGGTGTTGCGAATGGGTAAATTCAAAGGTTTAAGAGGCCCTGGCCCATTCATGATTATTCCTATTATAGATAGTGTCTCTGCTTATATCGACCAACGTGTGAGGGTAAGCGCTTTTAAAGCAGAGCAGACCCTGACCAAAGATACGGTACCGGTGAATGTGGATGCTGTTGTGTACTGGACGGTTTGGGACGTTGAAAAAGCTGCTTTGGAAGTTCAGGAATATCAAAAAGCCATCGAACATATTGCACAGACCGGTTTAAGAGACACGATCGGTAAACACGAATTATCCACTCTCTTGCAGGAACGTGATAAAATAGCCGAAGACCTGCAACATGTCCTGGACCGGAATACAAATCCCTGGGGAATCACTTGTCAAACCGTTGGTATTAACGACATCGCCATACCTCAGGACCTGGCCGACGCCATGAGTAAAGAGGCACAGGCCGAGCGTGAAAGAAGAGCACGCGTCATCCTGGGAACGGCCGAGACTGAAATTGCCGAAAAGTTTGAACTGGCTAGTCGAAAGTACACGGATAACCCGGTAGCCCTGCATCTCAGGGGAATGAATATGTTGTTTGAAGGCTTGAAAGAAAAAGGCTCTATGATTATTGTCCCCAGTTCGGCGCTCGATTCCATGAACCTGGGTGCCATGGGAGGTTTGGTTTCGTTGGCAAAAAGCAACGAGGCGTTTGCACACGAATGATATTTGTCTTAAAAATAGCGATTATGCGAGTTTACCTTTTTATTCTAGTATTATGTTGCTGTTTATTAGCCTCATGTAGTTCGATTGGTTCCGGTTTTCCCCTCGAAGAAACATTGACACAGGAATTAATGCCTTTGCAGGGGATAACCAATCCTATGCTGGTAGAAATAAAGTCTCCTTTTCTTATTTTAAAAAATTGGAAGATGCATGATAGTATATTTCATATATATGATCTTACCAGCCATGAATTGAAATGGGTTTTTGGTACAGAAGGACAAGGGCCGGGAGAGTTTATATCTCCGTCATTATTTCAAACGCAGCTCCCCGGTATTCTTATCGGTGATTTTGGAAAAAATGAGGTTATTCGTTTCGATATAGATCGAAACGGACAACCTGTGTTCAAAGAATCCCAGAAACTGGTTTATGACAATGCCCTCTATGATGCAGCCTTTATTAATGATTCTTTATATATTGCAGATCCTAAGTATATGCTTATTCCCAGTCTGTATCTTTTAGCTAGGGGGGATTCATTACCACGGAAGATATGGACATACAGAAATCCAAACATACTGGATTATTCGTTAGATCCTGATAAAGGTGAGGTATATGCGAGTGAAAACCATATTGTTTTTTGTTACAGTTATAAGAAGCAGATTGATTTTATGGATACTGCCTTTAACCTTGTCAAAAGAGTGAAATTTGAGTATGATGATCCGACTGATATTACAGGAGATAATTATGATGATGTCAAAATTAGTTATACTAGAGGATATTTAGGTAAGCGTTATTTCTATGCTATGTTTTTGGGAAGATCATGGAAGAAACATCGCGAAAATTTTACTAAGGGAACTTTTCTTGAAGTATTTGATTTGGACGGTAATCCAATAATCCGATATTATTTGGAAGGAAAGTGTCCGAGTAACTTTGCTGTGGACGAAGAAACTTTCACTCTTTATGGAGCAACAGAAGACGGGGAACCGGAAGATTATTTATTAATGTACAAATTAAAAGGACTGTCATAGCTTTATGAATATATGCCATCGGCAGTGGGAAAGAATATTTTAAATCGCGTATATCCCTCTTCTGTCGACAGGCTGAATCGGCATCGATGGTTTGTCAGTACCTCTCTGACAAACATCAGGCCGATCCCCTGTCCGGAAGATTTGGTGGTGAAGAAGGGGGTGAAAAGTTTTTGTTTGGCCTCCTCGCTTATTCTGGGACCATTGTCTTCTATAATAATGGATAAGGGGGAATGGTGAGTACTGATTTTTATCCTGCCGTTTTCCCCGATTGCCTCGTAAGCATTTTTGATGATATTGACCAGAACCTGTTCAAACTGGATGCCGTCTACGTGGATATATTGATCATTATCGGTCAGGGATAAAGACAATTCTATATTTCTTTGCCGGCATTCGATGCTGGTCAGTGAATACACCGAACGGGCCTGCTCATTCAGGGAGATCAGGGAAAAAGTCGGTTCGGGAATGCGGATAACCTGCGCCAGGTTGCTGATAAAACTGGCCAGATGCCCGCAACGGTCGAAAGAGGCCTCGATAGCCGGCAACACATATTCCCATTTGTTGCTCCCGTCCTGCTTGAAAATATCGGCGACAACATTCAGCGTGGAACCGATCGCCCCGACCGAATTATTCACCTCGTGAGACATCATACGGATGATGCGTTCGTATGAATCTTTCTCTATTTTAAGCAGTTCATGTGTGATCTCTTCAATCAATATGAAAGGATGGTTGAATCCCTGGTCGATAAAAGACGAACGGATACAACGGTATACTTTGTTTACCGAATTGCGGACCATCACATCGTCGCCCTGCTTTAATTGCCCTAAAGCGGGGGCCAGTTCGAATGTGGAATCGTTGAAAGTCTTCCCTTTGATTTCTGAAATATCGGAAATGTTTAATAGTTTCAACCCCGAAGGGTTTACTTCTACGATCTGTTTATCAAAGTTCAGAATGATAATCCCCTGTGGCGATGCGTGGATAAGCAGGTCAAGGAACTGGTTTTTTTCGCGTACTGCCAGTCGTTCACTCCGTAACTGTGAGATCATCCGGTTGAAAATCCCAATCAGTTCGTTGGCATCTTTATTTTTGACCAGACGTAAATGGGTTGAGAAATCCTGGTCTTTGAGTAATTGCATTCCGCTAAGCAGAATGTGATAGGGCTTGACCAGTTTATGATAGATAAAGGTAGCCAGCAGGAGCGATAAAATGGCAATGCACTGTATTACCCAGAAAGGAATCGGTTCATTCCGGAACAAAACGAACCCTATACCGCTCGATATACAAGCGATAAAGGCCGCGATCGTCCAGAATATCCATTTCGATTTCATTCGGGGAGTTTAATGTCGTACTTTTCGAGGCGGCGGTATAAAGTCTGTCTGCTCAGTCCCAATGCCGCAGCTATCCTGGAATGATTACAACCATACAATTCGACCGCTTTTTGTATCATGTTCCTTTCCACCATTTCGAGGGAGAGGATCGTGTTTCCGCCGGCAGGTTGGCTGGCAGGAACTTCAATATATTGCTGTTTGAAATCAATATCTGTGATGACATCCTTTCCTGAGATAAGAATTGTCCGTTCCACCAGGTTTTTCAGTTCGCGGATATTTCCGTGGAAAGGCAGTTTTTTCAGATATCCGAATGCTTCCTGCGATATTTCCGCTTCAGGCAGATTGTTCTGTTCCGCCTGTTTGCGGGCAAAATATTCAACCAGCAGGGGAATGTCTTCGGGACGTTCGCGTAAAGCCGGCATCTGTATGGTGATCAGGTTGATCCGGTAGAACAGGTCTTCGCGGAATGTACCTTGCGCCACCATCTCCGGGAGATTCTTGTTTGTCGCACAGATGATACGGGTATCCACCTGCCTGGGCTTGCTTTCGCCCAGCGGTTCGAATGTCTGGTCTTGTAAAACTCTCAATAGTTTTACCTGGCAAACCAGATCCAGTTCCCCGATCTCATCCAGAAAGATCGTCCCTTTGTCCGCCAGTTCGAACCGTCCGGTCCGGTCGTGGCGGGCGTCGGTGAAGGCACCCTGTTTATGGCCGAACATTTCACTTTCGAACAGCGACTGAGAAATGCCTCCCAGATTGACTTTGACAAACGGCTTGCCCTGCCGGTTGCTGTTTTCGTGGATTGCTTCGGCAATCAGTTCCTTACCTGTGCCGCTTTCGCCGGTGATCAGCACAGGGGCATTCGTCTGGCTGATACGTGAGATCGTATTTAAAACCTGTTGCAGAAGAGGAGATCTGCCGATGATCTTGTCAAAACGGTCCGTTCTTTCCGTTTTCCCGTTTTTCGGGTCCGGATTTTTTTCTTCGCTGTCCCTGAGTTGTATGGCTGTTTCTATTGTTTTCAGCAAAGCCAGGTTGTTCCAGGGTTTCGTGATAAAATCGAAAGCACCGGCACGTATGCCCTGGACAGCGAGGTTGATGGAACCCCAGGCCGTGATCAGGATAACCGGGACTGCCGGGCAAAATACCCGTACTTTGGCAAGCAGTTCCAGTCCTTCCTCCCCGGTCGTTGTGTTGCTATAATTCATATCCATCAATATCAATTGCGGACAGGTATGGCGCACGAAATCAATGGCCTCCTGCTGGTTTGCTGCCGTAGCCACTTCATATCCGGCCCGTTTCAGGACCAGGGTAAGCGAAGTCCGTACCGTTGTATCATCGTCACAGATAAGTATCATAACTTTTGTCTTTTTTGTTGATAGTTGTCAACTGTATTTTGTAAAGTTATAAATTTTATTCATCCCGTAAAGCCTCTGCCGGGGGAATCTTTGCGGCTTGCCGGGCCGGGTACCATACGGCTATCAGGGATATCGTTGCCAACAGACCGAAAGTCAATACATAGTTGATAAACTCCTGTTCCATTCCTATGCCTGCCTCCATTCTGTTGGAGATAGGGATGTCCAGCAATTCCAGTAATTCCGTCTGATTGATGTTAAGGCAGATATTTACACCCACCACACTGGCGATAAATAATATCAGCAATGTCTCCCCGAAAATCATCCGTTTTACTCCCTGCCGGGTTGCCCCGAGTGCCAGCCGCAGGCCTACTTCGCTCCGGCGTGTCTGCGTCCGGTACCAGAATGTCCCGATAATCCCCAGGAATATATTCAGGATCAGAAAAGCTGTGATGGCATATATCCCGTTCAGGTCGCCTGTCGGCCAGTTCATTTCTCTTGCATTTTTCGTCGATGAAAGACGGAAGCCAGAAAATAAGGCCCCAGCATCAGTTGGTCACGCATTTCCCGGGTAAACCGTTCCGCAAAATCCTTGTCGGCTTCCGGACTTACACGGATATATATCTGCATATCCGCCAGGTCATATTCTTTTTTATCCAGCGGTTGTATCATATTGCTGTAAAAAGAATCGAAATAACCGTCTTTCATTTTATCGGCAGTTCCGATAATAGTGTAGACCGCCTTGTCATAGGTGGCGGTTAATTGTTTTGCGTCGGATAGCGGTACAGCATATTCCGAAGAACCGAACTCCCCGTTCCGGCCGGGGCTGATCACGATCTTTCTTGTTCCCGGTATCCCCCAATCGCTGAGGTTTTTGACCGTGTTTTTTATTTTGAACACATCGAAGAAACTGTCGCTGACCCATCTCATCCGTAGGGTTACCATATTGGCTGTGTCTTCATTAATATAATAACTGCTCATATAATTCGACCAGGCAAAAGGAGCGCCCCATTTCGAAAAACTCACACTTTCCACTCCCGGATAGTTGTTTACACGATTCAGAAAAGTCATAGCTAGCGCTTGTTTGTCCGTCTCTTCCGTCTGCCCGTCTTCTGTAGGGAATGCGGCACTGTCTGCCGGCTTTCTCTGCATATTGATCTGATAGGTATGTTCTATGTCGAAACCATTCGGTTCAAAATAACATTTTCCCATATAGAAAAGATAATCGACGCAAAACCAGAGTACACAGAATACAAGTACATACTCTAGGGTGATCCACGCATTCGTTTTACGTTCGTTCCAGATGATTTTAAATATGTGGCGTATCATAATCAGTTATCATTTTGATTGAGTGAATTAATAATTTTCATTCGTGAAGCCCGGTAGGCCGGTATTCCCGCAGAAAGCAGGTTGATGACCAGGCAGACGGCAAATACCGCCAGCAGGACCGGGATGGAAATCAGCGTATTGACCTGTATCGTACTGCCGGACGGAATATCGAGCAACCAGTCCCGCATCCGGAATACTACAACGTACGACAAGATCAGACCGATCACCCCGCCGATCAGCGAAGTAATCAGATTTTCAAAAAGCACCTGTATCAGGATCGTATATCTTTTTGCACCGAACGCTTTCCGTATCCCGATTTCTTCCGTCCGTTTTTTCATGCGCGAAAGACTCAGTCCTGAGAGGTTGATAGCCGGTATCAGCAAAAGTATCAGCAGGATGAAGATCATTTTCCTGTTCTGGATGGTGATCGATTTCGTAATATCCTCGACGCTGTTCCCCCAGATGTCTTTCTGATAGAATTGGTTGTCCAGCGGTCCTTTCATAAAAAGCGTCCAGGGTACATTTTCTATGTTGTATTTTTTCTCCATATTTCTCACCTCTGCGGTTATTGCCGCAAAATCACTGGTTTTTTCAGCCATTATAACCACATCGAAATATAGGTTTTCTTTTTTCAGGGATGAATAGGGGACCCATAGATCTCCGTAAGCCCGTTTGAATACCGGCGACACATCCTTCACGATTCCTATGATCCGGTATGGTTTGAAGTTGACCAGAATCGTTTGTCCGAGTGCTGTTTCTCCTTTGAATGCTTTTTTTGCCAGCGTTTCAGAAACGACAGCGACGGATATTCCGGAATTAAATTCCCCTTCGTTGAACGGACGTCCTTTTATAAAAGAAAAAGAAAATATTTTCCAGTAAGTGGCATCGGTGAGCCTTTGGCCTGCATTTATAATCTCGCTGGACCCTTCCCGGCTGACCAGTGTGGACGGGCGTTTGGGATCTACCGAATTAACGGCCGAAACATAGCGCGGAGTTTTCAACGGATACAGGTAATCTTTTACGACATCATACGATAGAGTGCCCGCTTGCCAGCTGTTTTTTGTCGTGTCTTTTTTTACCTGGTAGTTGATATGTAAGGTTCGCTCCCTGTTTATTTCCGGTGTTGAACTGATGCCTTTTATTTCGTCGGCCACAATGATTGTCATAATCATCATGATTGCAAGTGCCGTTCCTATGATTGCGATGGCGCTGATAAACTTGTTTTGTTTCAGCATCAGCAGCGACTGTTTGAAATATATCCTGTACATAGTGGTTCCTTTATAAAATTATTCAACTCGTCTTCCGTCGAAAAAACGGACAATGCGTTGCGTCGACTCGGCAATATGCTCGTCATGCGTGACCATTACTATGGTTGTACCATCCTCATTCAACTGAAACAGAAGTTCCATAATCTCCGAACCCATTTTGCTATCCAGGTTTCCGGTTGGCTCATCCGCCAGAATGATCTGCGGATTCCCGACAATGGCCCGCGCCAAAGCTACACGCTGGCATTGTCCACCCGATAACTGTGTAGGTAAATGTCTCATCCGGTGTGATAGTCCTACCTTCTCCAATACTTTTTCAGCAGCTTCCCGTCGGCTTTTAGCCGTTGAATTACGGTAGAGCAGGGGCAGTTCTACGTTATCCAGTACATTCAGTGAATTGATCAGGTGAAAACTCTGAAAAACGAATCCCAGCATTTTGTTCCTGAACTCAGCCATTTCTCCGTCTTTCATCTGTGTGGTTTCCGTCTCGTTGATCAGGATTTTTCCCTGATCCGGCAGATCCAGCAATCCCATTAGATTGAGCAGGGTACTCTTTCCGCATCCCGATGGCCCCATAATAGAAAGAAACTCACCTTTTCTGATTGTGAGATTCACATTTTCAAGTGCAGTGGTTTCTACTTCCGTTGTGCGGTATACTTTTGTTATACCTTCCAGTTTGATTATTTCCATATTATCCTCAGTTTATCTGTCTCTATAGTAACAATGTATATGCCAAAACCCTATTGTGTTGAAAATGAGTGTCCGCTTTATGGGGAGGGTGTCCGAATACGGACAAATTTGTCCATAAACCGGAATAAAAAAAGCCCGCATTCTCAGATTGTCGTTTATAAACAACTTGAGAATGCGGGCTTATTAATTATGTAACCTCACGGTTATATTAATTAAGGTTTGCTTGCGGAATTAAGGGTTCACACAAGCAGAGTATAGGGTAAAATTTCACAAATTGTATTGTGTCTACAAATGTACTATGTTTGGTTGTATTTGTAGCACGTGTATTTCTATCATACGTGAGAGGTGTACCTGTCAATCTTTGTTTTGATTTATTGTGTGGGTGGTAAACATCTCAGTTGTGATCTGTTTGCCTATGCTATAAATGTAGACGTTGTAAAACAACGCTTATGTTATGAAAATTAACACATGTGTTACTATCATAAAGGGCGGTAAAGCTATCACGGAGAATCGCATATATGAAAAAAAACGGCGCACACGCGGAACTATCCGAATGTGCGCCTTTATGCATATAAAAAATTGAGGGTCAAATTTTAACCAATTGTAACATGTTGAATAACTGTACCCCAGTCTGTTACAACAATATTGCAATTATTTTTTGAGAGGTCAAAAGTAATTTCTGACTGTTCTCCTTCGTTTACAGACACTTTCTCTGAATTTTTGACATTTTTTGAAGAAAGGATCATGTTATCGTCTTTGTAAAGCTCTATAGTCACGTCGGAAGCTGGTAAAATAGCTGTGTTGTCAGCAATAACATTACCTTTTGCATCCATGGTTGCGGGGATGATATATTCAATTTCTTCACCTGTCAATTCACCGTTGTGATCAAAAGAAGCTTTTGTTTTCTTTACTTTATAATAAAAATTACCTTCTCTGGAGTCAAGGACTTTAATAACGCCTTTTGTGATCAGAGAAATAGAAGACACTTTGCGTTCGATCTTTAAAGTTTCAGCACTCGCCTTGGTGGAAGTGCTCTTTAAAGTAACCTGTCCGTAGAATAAATCTCCCGGTAAAGCGGCTGCAACGCCGTTGTTCTGCTTCAGGCTAACCTGTAGGTCAGAAATAATATTCGCTTTGCTCATGGCGCTGATATTTTCGCTATCGGAAGAAAGACCTGCCCATGCAACAACTGTGATCTGTTTTGAACCCGGACAGCTGATCTCAACCGGTTTTGCCTGTAGCAAATAAGTTCTGTCAAGAGACACTTGTGTGTAGTAGTCACCATTCTGATCAAAAACGAACAGAGTAGTCTGGTCTACGTCACCCTTAACAGTAATATCTTTGTTATCAGAATAAGCCTTCAGTACAACAGAGAAAGGAGCCTCGGTCTGAGAATCAGCGTTTTTAATTACGCCTTCGTCGATACCTGAGTAAGAAGAATCGCTATCAGCGGAACAGCTAGTGAAAGAGATTGCTGCAATCAGTGTGCAAACAATAAACAAACAATTTGTGAAAATTCTACCCTTTTTCATGACCTTAATTTTTTATATGCTTAATTACCCTATACTTTCGAGAGATTCTATCCGGTTAAGACCCTCATCAAAACCTTTTCTCTCATCTTGATGTTGCAAATATAGAGACTAAAATGATATGTGTATCAAATATAGTGGTAATAAAAGTTAAAACGATCAAAATAATTGCCGAAAATATCAAAATAGGTGGTGTAAATGTCTCAAATGAGTGGTATAAGTGTTATTTTAGCCCTTGAATCTGGTTCTGGTATTGATGTGTTTATCTCTTATTTGATAGAAATGGCTTGTGTGAGTGATACGAATACACCTGCTTTTGTTCTGCCGGTTAATAATAGTGCTTATTTCTGCTCCGGTCAATCCCTTTATTATTCTAAATATCACTGACAGATTGGTTTGAATATCGGAAATTGTGCGAAAAAAATATGATAATCATTTCTTTTTACGCAAATAATCTTGCATTGATGTTCGCTAAACGAAAATTTATTATCATCTTTGCATAGATGATTATACACAGTTGTGAGGAGATTTTACTGTTGGTTCTGAAATACTCGGGAAAAAATTATCTTAGAAATTAAAATATATATATCATTATGAATAATAGAACTTTGTTCAGGAAGTGGTCTGTCTTTCTTGCATGCTTTGCTTTTTGCGGTCAGCAGGCATTTGCTGCAGGAGACTCCGCTAACCCTTTGGAGATAACTGTTCTTGTAGTGGTCATTCTTTTGGCATTGTTGTTTGTCCTGGCGACTTTTTATTTAAGAAAAATGTATGCCGGTTTTTCAAGCCAGTCCCAGAAGGCGGTAAAGGAAAAGGAGTTGCTTGCCCTGAGCCAGATTGAAACTGAGCAAAAAAATAATGAGTTGGAAGCTGCTAAGAAGGAGTTGGAGGAGCAGAAGGAGGCTATTGAGTCCAAAGCGGCAGAACTCGAATCTGAGAGAAATGAACTAGAATCTCAATATAATGTATTGTCAACAGCGAACAAAGAGCTGGTTCAGAAACTTTCCACGCAGGAGACGATGATCTCTACGCTGAACAGCAATAAAAAAGACCTGGAGCAGTTGCTCGTCACCAAGATCAAGGAGAGCGATGCCATGCAGCGGGAGGTTGCCGACAGGCTTTCGGAAGCTGAGTCCCGTTTGAAGGATGCCGAAATGATCCACGATAACTTCTTTATCGAGACAATCCACGAAATGCGTACGCCTCTTTCACTGGTGCTCGGTTCATTGGCGTTGGTGGTGCAGAATAAGGACGACGAAAAGGATATGTCCACCCAATTACTTTCGGCTTATCGTAACACACTTGCTTTGCAGGACCTTGCCGACCAGTTGATCGGGACCCGCCGGGCAAATGATGTTGCCAATTATCTGCGCATCGCCCGTTACGACCTGGTGGAAATATCCCGGCAGATCTGCGACCTGTTCGTCGACTGGGTTGCGATGAATAATGTCGATTTCCAAGTCAACACCCAGACGGCCATGTTATGGATCTGGCTCGACCGTCGTAAAATGGAATATGCTTTACGTACATTATTATCTAATGCATTTAAGAATACATTCGTTTACGGCAAAGTCACGCTGGATATTTCCGTCGTGAGGAAAGACGGGAAAGCATATTGCTCTCTGTCCGTACAGGATGAAGGGTTGGACGAGAATGAAAGCGCCCGCCGCGGTTTGAGGCAGGTGCACGATATGGTGGATGATATCGGCGGATTTTATAGCAACGAAACGACTTCGTCGGGCACTGTCTATACATTATTAATACCGTTAGGCAAACAGCACCTGATGGAACGTCGGGTGGAATTTGTAGAACCCGAAGCCGACCTGGTGAGATTGAACGACCGTCAGAAGGAAGAGATCGCCGAATTTATCCAGGTTGTCCCGCAGAAAAAGCTCACCGGCAAGAAAATCCTTGTCATCGATGACAGCGACCAGATCCGTTGGTTCCTGAAACATGTCTTTGCCAAGGAATATGAGATACTCGAGGCCCGTAATGGGGAGGAGGGAATAAAAGTTGCCTTTGCCAACAATCCGGACCTGATCCTTTGTGACGTGATGATGCCTGTCAAAGACGGTTTTGAGACCTGTAAGGTTTTGAAGGCTGATCCGCGCACTTCGCAGACGCCGGTTGTCATGCTGACGGCAAAGGTGGAGAGCGAAGACATCATCGTCGGTCTCGAAGCCGGGGCGGACGATTATATCACTAAGCCGTTCGATGTGGAGATTCTTCGCAGCAAACTGAACAACCTGGTGAAACGCCGCGAACAATTGAAGCAGTTCTTCACCAAGTCGCTGGCAGGAACAAGCGCGCCGGATACGGATGAAAGCGATTCCGCCATACCGAGCAATCCGTTTATGGACCTGGTTGTTAAAAATATCGAGATGCATCTTGACGATTCCACCTTTGAGGCAAAGGTGCTCGCAGACTCATTAAACATGAGTCTGCCGACATTGTATCGTAAAATTAAGCAATTCTCTGATTGCAGTATCCTGGAACTGACCCGTACGATTCGTTTGAAAAAGGCAGCCGAGTTGATCCAGACGCAGCAGTATTCGGTGCAGGAAGTCGCAGAAATGGTCGGCTTCAACGACACGGCCACTTTCCGCAAACGTTTCACGGAACAATACGGAACGACGCCTTCGCAATATGGGCAGCCGTAAGATTTTATATTGTACGGATTTTAAATCTGTCGAAATGTTTTGAATAATTTGATTTATGTATCAATATGCTGCATAAATACTTTATGTGGTAACTAGAGAATCTTCCGGAATTGGTCTTTCGGAAGATTTTTTGTTACAATAATTAACGGTTCGATTCTGCTATAGCCCGCATCCAGTTCGTTTAAGAGAAATTGCCATCTCGTTTAAAACGAATTTTTTTCGTTTTAAATGGATTGACGGTTTATTCAAAGCAAAAATCAATGTGAATATAAGTTAATTGAAGACTTTTAGAAAGATTTTTTACCCTCAAATTCTATGTTTTACGACATTTTATTCTTCTGGAATGTTCGAAAAACAAGTTGTGGTGTGAGTGATATAATTGAGGGAATTTCCTGTATATATCAGAAAAAAGTTTCGAATAGCCTGTTTTTTGGTTTTAAGTAATATTGTAATCCTGCTATTGCTGTCAATCTGATGAAATTAAACTCTTCGACATTTGCATAAAAAACGCCATCTCTGCCGTATGGCCGATATAATCTCTTCAATAACCACTTAAAATAGCATTTTGATATTTTATAAGTCGTTTTTCGTTATGAGGGTCTGTCAGGTGAGTAATGTGCCAAAGTGATAATCGAGAAATCTGTACTATCAGACAAAATCCTGGAATTTAAAGGCTGATTTATAGTTTTGCCTATTTTATGATAGAATCGCCTTTGCCCGAAAAGTACATAATTTATCCTCTTTTTGAAGATGATAGTTTTATCTATTAAGATAGAGAGAACCACCTATACCCCATCCTTTTCATAACAATTACTTTTGCTACATGAAAATAAGGTAAAATATAAATATAAGGATAGGGTAAAGTCAATCCGAAATTATTAGATTATGGAGCATAATAAATTAATTACAAAACAAACCATTTTTTTGGCGTTGGCGATTGTAGCTCTGTTTGCTACAAGTTGCGTAAAAGACGACTTGGACGCGTGTCCGGGTTTGACGCTCAAAGTTGTGAATCAGGATAATGATGATGTCACTCCGCTGGGTGCAGTATCCTCTACAACACTCTATGTATTCGATGAGAATTTGAAATTACTGGAAACTCGTCTTTTAGACGAGACTCTGATTAAGAACCGTCAAAGCATACAGCTTAATTATCCGGTGAATACTAAACTGCATTTGGTTGCGTGGGGTAATCTGACAAAAGAAAATCAAATTGTTCCGGATGTAAAAAGCGCTGAAGATCTGAAGATCATGCTGAATACTAAGAATGGGCAGGCTGAGTCGCCGGATGATTTATTCTATGGCTCTAAGGATTATACTATCCAGCCCGGCGATAATCAGGAAATTGTGATTGCTCCGAAAGTAGGACAGGTTACTATGGTTACCCAAGGCTTGCAATACGCTATTAAAAATAATCCCGGTTTACGTTCTGCCTCTGCTTCCGATTATGAGTTTCAGTTGAATAAAACATTAAGCGGCTATAATTATAGAGGTGAACAGATCGGTGACAGCGTTTATTATAAACCTGAAAGCAACTGGGACGAAACGGCTACCGAATGGATAACGCCCGAACCTAGTAATGTTTGTGACGGGCAGCGTCTATCGTGTTCTTTTATAGGTGCAGATGGGATAAAACAGACCGTTGATCAATTCGAATATAAAGGGGTAGTTGGTCCGATTGACGTAAAAGTTTACGAAAACATTCAGATACAGTTTGAGTGGAATGACGAAGGAGCTTTTGTCGGTGCCAAAGTAACTGTTACTCCCTGGGGAGTTGTGGAAGATAATCCTGATTTGAAACCTAAAAATTAATCAATCATGATAAATATGAATAAGATATTATATGCAGGATTCGCTTTATTGCTATGTGCTTCCTGCTCAAATGACAATGATCGGGATATAACTTCGCTACCGGAAGCAAAGATTTCCTTGCAGGTGAAAGCCAGCGGTACGAACAAGAAAAGTCCCCTGAAAGCTATCACAAAAGCCGGTACGGATGCAAACGAACTTGCGGGTGAAGCTTACATTAATAATATTACTGCATTCGTGTTCAACGAAGACGGTTCACAATTGCTTTCTACCACTCCCTATTATCAGGAAACAACTCCAGCTGATGGTGAGTTGACTATTCCGAATATTCCGGCACGTGCAGCCAAGGCCCGGATCGTATTGGTCGGGAATGCAAACGGAACTTTGAGTAATATCACCTCATATGCAGGTCTTGAAGCCGCTCTTTGCCAACTATCATCACAGGAACAGGATAATCTGACCATGAGTAGCCTGGTAATCGAAACAGAGGAATCGCTGGTAGCCGGTGATGAAAATTATATCGGTTACGAATCGATGGGTAAGAATAATATCAACGGAATATCTACTCCGTTGGAGTTGACTCGTCTGGCGGCACGCTTGGACGTTGTCGGGATAAAGACAAATTTTACACGGCCTGAACTACTGGGACGTACCGTAAAAATTGAATCCATCACGGTGGCTAACCAAAAAACAGCGTCGCATTTTTTCAGCCACGATTATTGGGGTACGGTTGTTGCCGACGGTAATCTTGGAACAAGTGCAACTACAGCTATGGATCTGGTAGTCGACAACAATACATCGCTCAATGAAATAGCTTACAGGAGTTATGTGATGGAAAATGACGGTAGTGAAGAACCGACAGAATTGCTCATCAAGGCAACCATAAGCGCCAAAGATCCTTATCAGGCTCGGACACGTGAATTCAGGGCCGTTATCAATGAAAAAGGGTTGTCGGCTTACGGACATAATTTCGTAAAACGTAACTACGTATATAAGATAATCATATCGTTCAACGATGACAGCTTTGAAGAAGAGGTATTATACGGATCGGTCAATATCAATATCGTAGCTGCAGAGTGGAATTCGGAAGTGATTAATATACCGTCAGTAGACTATTGATTATAAAAAAATCTCAAAACGATAGGCAAATCTATCCTTTTGCGAATAAGTAGAAATGCCTACTCTTTTTGATATTTTTAGCTATTAAAATTTATCGGATTGCATCATACATTTGCAATGTGATTTAGATGAAAAACTAATAAATATAGGGTATAGAAAATTTATTATTAACATTTTAAAAATATGGATTTTATGAAAATCAAGAATTTATTTGTATTGTCTTTGGCTGCTTTATCTTTTGTAGCCTGTTCTAATGAAGATGAGCCAATTGTTCCTCAAGAAGGTTCTCTTGTAGTGGATCTGTCAAGTGTTGCTGCTGTATCAAAAGCAAATACGGAAACTGGTATCGGATCTGAGTCACATTTAAATACTGTAATAGTATATGCATTTGGCAATGATGGAGTTTTGTATAGCGAGCCTCGTACGATAAGTGCAGGAAGCGCTTCAGAGACAAGTTTGACTTGGCAGCTACCGGTGGGAACTTATACTATTGCGGCTGTTAGTGGTCTTACACAGTTAACTGGTGTTACTGCCTCTACGTTGCCTAGTCAGGTGGTGGAGTTGACAAGCAATACTCGTGAGAATTTTGTGATGTATGGAGCTAAAGCTGTAACTATTACTGCGGGAGGAACTGCAACAGAACAAATTGATGTCGCTCGTGTATTAGCAGGTGTTAAATTATATGATATTAAGACTCAATTAGCAGAATCTGTTCCTGAAATTTATAAAAATGCGGTTAAAACTCTTGCAAGTATTAAAATTGTAGGATCAAAAGAAAGCGCATTATTATCAGGTGCTGTAAAATCAGATGCTGCAGTAACGGATGACGATAATATGACAAAGGCTCTATTTGCAGCAGGTAATGCTATTACTATTACAGATGACGGAGGTGTAGATGTTTCTAATTTAACAACTGCTGCACGTGCTTATGCTTGTCCAAGTACTATTACACGTATAACTATTGGGGTTAATTATTCAGGAATAGGAACTAGATATTATAGTGTTGGTACACAGACTTTACAATCTAATACAATGTACGGTTTGGATATAACTATCACCGGTATTGGTTCTGAAGATCCTGATACTCCAACCCCAGTCGGAAATGGTAATTTTACTATTAAAGCACAGGATTGGTCAACTGGAACAGTTATTGAAGGATCAACTGATTATTAATATTTAGAATATAAAAAGAAGGAAGTGTCGGCAATTCTCTATTGCTGGCACTTTTTTTTAATAGCCTTGTCAATTCGATTGTCAGGGCTTCTTTTCTTCGGAAAGCTTCAAAAATTGGAACATCTTCCTCCTCAGTAAATAAAGATCTTATTAAACAGTCACTTACTTTCATTGTATCGAAGAGACAATAAAGTATTTAATGTGCATTAAAAATGATGAAACAACTCCTTCGATTTTCTGAACAGGTCAATGCTGAAATCTACTTACCAAATTCCAGATGTCGTGATCGTCTAAAATCGAATCTATCTACTGATATTTATTGGGCATAGAATAAAGAAGAAAGATAATGCATTAAAAAACATTACTTTTCTTCTTTTTTTGACGCCTCAACCTTTGTAAATCTATCTCCCGTTAGGGGTGTAACTATCAATTTTCACTACTTTTCCACATTGCCACTTTTACCCCTTAAACATGAGATTCTGACCTATCCTCACTTATTTCGGCATACCCTACATTTGCAGTATAAAATCGAACGAGATAGTAAATAAAGCAATAAAATATAGGGTCATGAAATTACAGAATATCTTCGCATTAATCGTTACATTGATTGGTTTCGCAGCTTGTACTTCTGAGAGCGAACTACTTGATACCGCTGTAAACGATGATTTAGTTCCAGTAACAATAAGTTTAGGTTCTATACAAACAAAAGCCTCTGTCGGTTTAGGTACGGATGAGGGCACAGTCCAAAATGCAGTTATCGGTATTTTCGATAGCAAGGGGATACCGACAATTACTCCGATAGTATTAGAATCGGGTAATAGCGAATTGATTCGTATTCCTTTGGTGAAATCAAATGCTTATGCTTTTGTAAATGTTTCAACTGAAGATATTAATACATTGAAAAATATCAGCAGTATGAATGACTTTAAAAGTTATGCTATAACTAAACAGCTTACTCAGGTTGCTGCAGCTTTACCGAAGTTTGGAGAAAAAACAAATTTTACTCCGACTGCAAATGGTAATATCGAAATTCCGGTAAAGCAGTTGACAGCACGCTTGGATGTAAGAGTCTCTGTTGAATTAACAGAAAATGGTCAAACTGTTGATGCTTCTTTTGTAAAAGAAAGTCTTATGTGGACTGATATTTTTGCGGAATCATCTTCTACCTCTGGTAATGATGGAAATTTTACAACCATAATAAATAGTGTTACGTATGACAATGTAATAAATCGTACATATTCATATCCAGGTGTTACACCTTCTATAACTTTAGTAGGTACAATAAATGGTGAAAGAAGATCTTTTTCTTACACTTTTAATAGTACTTTGGAAAAAGATAATGTATATCTATTAA
>NZ_QSDP01000122.1:0-19264 GCF_003463685.1 Parabacteroides sp. AM58-2XD | reverse complement strand
CTCCATCTCCAGCACCTCGTTCTTCGCCTTGTACTGGTCGATGATGGAGGGTATCCTCTCCATCGCGTTGAGGAAGTTGCGGGCGGCGGCCAACGGGTCAGCCATCGCCAGATGCCCGTTGTTGTAGGTGTACTTGTAGTTCCCCTCGACCACGAAGCGGTTGTCGGTGAACTCCAATCCCTCTTTGAGTATCCTTTCGCTCACCACCTTTATCGGAAAACCGTAAAGTTCACCGACCTGCGTGTACAACCCTCCGGTCGTGGCATTCTTGGCTATCTCCTGCAAACGCTTTCCGATGACCTTCTCATCGGCGGAATCCACTCCGTCCACCTTTATTATATTAAGGCGGTTGCCCTCCTTGTCGGTCTGCACCACCGACAGGAAGCGGTTCCAGTCCTCCGTCATGGCATCTATGAAAGCCGTGTTGTTGCGCAACTCGCCGGTCTTTGACTCCAGCTTGAACTCCGAATCACGCTTGCCCTTGTTGAACGACTTGCGTTCCCCTTCGAGCGATGCGATCCGCTTTTCCAGTTTCGCCTTGTCCAACAGGTCGGTATTGCCGGAGAGCAACGCCATGTATTCCGAGAAATTCATGCCCGATTTTTCGTCCATTGCCCCCTCGTCGATGGTACGCGCACCCATCGCACCGCTTTTGAGCTGGCTTATGAAAGTCTGCTTGCAGTGCAGGAGGTTGAACTTGTAGCTGTCCAGTGACTTCTCCACCGCGTAGATGATTACATCCACGTTGTTCCCGGCGAAATGTTTGGCAATCTCATTACCTGCCCTAACTCCGCGTCCGTCACGCTGTTGCAAGTCGGACGGTCGCCACGGCGTATCGAGATGATGGATAGCCACACACCGTTTCTGGGCGTTCACACCCGTTCCGAGCATAGAGGTAGAGCCGAACAGCACACGCACCGTCCCGGCGTTCATGGCGTCTATCACCGCCTTCCGCGCCTTGTCGGTCTTGCACTCCTGAATGAAGCGCACCTCGCTTGGCGGTATACCGTAGTCCTCCGTCAGTTTGCGCTTGATTTCCGAATAGACGTTCCACCCGTCGCCCGGCTGGTATGTCCCCAAATCAGAGAAAACGAACTGCGTGCCTTTCTGGGCGTCGTATTTTTGATAATACTCCGCGATCATCTTGGCACAGTGACTCGCTTTGTTGTCGGGATGATCTTCGTAATTCGGGTCTATCATGCGCATGTCGAGTGCCATTTTCCGGGCATAGTCCGTGGCGATGAGCATCTTCGCCTTTTCTTCCGTTTCCGAAAGCGGCAGCCTGCCCAACAAGGTGGCATCGCCCGTCTTGGCGAACTGCATCAGTTTCTGTATGAAGTCCTCCTGTTCCGGCGTGGGCGGTATATGGTGCAGTATCTCGTTCTTGGCAGGACGGTCAACGCCCACATCCTCCGCCGTGCGGTAGTCCGTGATTTCATTATAGAAGGCGGCAAGCTCCGGCACTTTGATGAAGTAGCGGAAACGCTCCTTCTGGACCACATTGTTCGTCACGTTAAATTCAAAATCCGTCGTCTTCTTGGCAAATATCGCCGCCCAAGCGTCGAAACACCTTATGTCCTGCCGTTCCAGCTCCTTCGGGCGCAGGTACTTGAACAGCAGGTACAATTCAGTCAGTGAGTTGCTGATAGTCGTGCCGGAGAGGAAGGTCGCACCCAAGTCTTTTCCTGTGCGCTCCTGTATGGTGCGTATGGCAAAGAGCATGTTAAGTGCCTTCTGGCTTCCCTCGCTGTTTCCCAATCCCGCCACACGGTCGTGGCGCGTGTTGAAAGTCAGATTCTTGAACTGGTGTGACAAATCCGAAATTTTGGATTTGAGCCATTATCAGAACTTTCTTATTTTTTCGTTTGATATTATAAATATATTGAAATTCAGTATCTTTCCTATATAATAAGTTCTGATTATTTTTACGGCTGTAATATGTAGGGTATAGAATATATTCTGTATCAATTTGGAGATAAGGCTGTAATGTAGATATGTATGTGCTCAATAGTCCTTTTCGTAAATTTGGATAACTTAATGATTCTTTTGATTGCATTTGGTCTCCTGTTTCTATAAGGAAACTGATCAGTGGAAGTTTCTCGTATTTGTCAAATAAAGTACATAGTTTGTTTTCTGTTTCCCGCATTCTAGGCTGTTGATCTCTGTACTAATTCTCCAGTGCAGTTGTGCAACTCCCATTCCAATCAACACCGAACATATCAAATTCCGCATAATACTTGTTAAGCAGACAATCTGACAGTTTTCATCCGCCTACTTTACACCTTTAATCTATTTGTGACAATTATATATTAAGCTGAATATCAGTTTTTTATTGTCTAGTGTTTTTTATAGAAGATGTTACTTTGACATATAGTTTTGAGTTTGTATGAAAAATGATATTTACTACTAATGAAGCAACTTTACATAACATAACCATATTTTGCATCGGAAATATGAGATAATTTTCTTTTTTATTGTATTTTTGTATTTGATACGCATGGAATTTTCATAATTCATGAGTTTAACCACCCATAATATTGAATGAATAATTCCACTGACATGTTGTATCTTAACATTTTAATATATATTTAAAACTCTAATTTAAGTATAAATCACTTCTATTTTTTGTTTTATGAGTTCTAATTTTAAAACACCTCTTTCTGTATATGTCTTGTATGACAAGGATAATACTAAAGGTGGCGAAACATATGAGAAAATTTATCATCTTCTGTGTCGTAATTCAAGTAGGCCTTTCGAAGATGGTCTTGATATACCAGTGTTTTTTCGAACAGATATATCCAATCAAATTACCCCGATAGATACAAACTTCAGTAATAAAACTATTGCAATATTACTGGTTGATGACAATATGTATTGTAATACTATATGGGGTGAGTATATAAAAGAATTATTAGTGAAACAAGCCAATGGGGCACTAAAAATATTTGCCGTCAAACTATCCAAGTATGCTTTCGATATAAACCCACTTCTTCAAGAAGAGCAGTTTATTTGTTTGAAAAATGAGAATATTGAAACTGATTGGCATGAATTCCAAATAAGACTTTATGATAATATTTTGCGCTATTTAAAGTCTTATAAAGTTGGGCAAAAGCTAAAATTATTCATTAGCCATTCCAAAAAGGATAAAGATCATTTAGGTGAATCTATGGCAATTTCTTTAAGAGATTATTTGCGCTCAGATACTAAACTCGATTCTTTCTTCGATGTTAATGATATTTTGGATGGTCATCAATTTGCCCAACAAATTCATTCAGGTATAGCTTCATCCTTATTAGTTATCATAGAATCTGATACATATTCAGAAAGAGAATGGTGTCGAATTGAAGCTATCTCTGGTAAGAAAAATAATGTGCCTTCAATATTAGTAAATGTATTGAATGGAGTTTCCTCTCGAACATTCCCGTATTTGGGCAATATGCCAAAGATTAGATTTAATGGTAAATGGAATGACGTAATTATCTTGCTTCTACGTACTGCGTTAGACCAATATTATGAGAAAGAATATCTTGAACAATTGGTAGTGAAGTGCGATTTGCAAAATACTTCTATTCTTCCTGTTCCTCCGGAATTAATGAATTTAATCAATGTTGAAGATAGTATTAAATCAATACTATATCCTGAACCACCGTTAGGCAGTGAAGAGTTAGAGGTTTTGAATAAAAATGGTAAGATTACAAGTTTTGTTACTCCAAGTCAGTTGTATTCAAATATGGATAAGATGCAAGATAAGAAAATAGCCATTTCTATTTCAGAAACTCCAGAGGCTTTAACTAAAGGAATCGGCAAAGCCATGTTTGATGATTTATCTGTTGAAATAGCTCGTCATCTGCTTGTTGCTGGAGCTAAACTGGTGTATGGAGGTGATCTTAGAATTGGTGGTTTCACAAAACTCTTATGCGATCTTTCATGTCAGTATGGTATAAAAGAAAAGTCTGCTCCAGATACAATCTATTTCACAAATTATTTTGCTTGGCCTATATTTAATAGACTCTTAAAATCTGACATTGCTGAATTTAAATACGACCGTGTGGAAATAGTAAAAACAGAAATTCCCAAAGGTGTGAGTGAGGAGGATAAGGGGAAGTTTTTAGAGCCGACTACACCAGACAAAATGTTTCTTTGGGCAAATTCTTTATCTATTATGCGTAAGGAGATGGAAGAAAATGTTAATGCACGTATCATTTTGGGTGGCAGAGTTGTCAATTTCAAGGGTCGTATGGCCGGTATATTTGAAGAGGCTATTTGTGCAATACAGAAAGAACATCCAATTTATTTATTAGGAGGATTTGGTGGAGCTTCTGCACAAATAGTGAAACTAATGAAAGGTGAAACTACAGCAGAAAAACTATTTGAAGAAGCAAAAAACAATGAGGATTATAAAAGTTTAATTGAATATTGCCAAATGAATTGTCTGCCAACGATAAATTATGATGAACTGAAGAAATTCGAAAATAATGATTATCAAATTCTTAGAAATGGACTTGATAAAGATGAAAATGAAATTTTATTCAATTCTATTAATATTCCCGAGATAATATCATTGATTCTCAAGGGAATTAATAAAGTATCTAACTATTAATATAAATTATGCATAAAGTATTTGTAAGTTTTCATCATGCCAATGACCAAAAATATAAAGAAGGTTTGGTTAGTTGGGCTGAAAAAAATAAAGTATTCATTGATGGCTCTGTTGACATGGGAGAGATTCCAGAAGATTGGGATGACCAAAAGATACGCGAATATATACGCGACGAACATTTGAAGGATACAACCGTAACAGTTTTGCTTGTAGGAACTGAAACAAAAAAACGCAAACATATTGATTGGGAGTTGTATTCAAGTATGTATGATGGTACGGTGAATAAAAAGTCTGGCATTATTGTGATATTGCTACCATCTGTTAAAAGTGAATATTATACATGCGCTTATAGTGGTGAGAAAACATTCTATCCAGAGACAACACAATGGGTGTCTGTTGATAGTCGAGAAGAGTATCATAGGCGTTACCCATACCTACCAGAGCGTATCATTGATAATTTGCTCGAACCCAATGCATTTATATCTGTAATCAATTGGGATAAACTAACCCCGGATATTTTGAGACAGATGATTGATAATGCATATAATGGTCGTACCATTTGTACTTATGATTTATCAAGGCCAATGCGTAAAAAAAATGGATAAGCAGAATAATTGATTATGGCATTAAATAGATTTTATTTAACCGAAAATTCCATTGCACAAAGAAGTGGTTTATGTATATTCATAAGCCACCAAAAAAGAGATTCGGACACTGCTAAAAAAATAGCAGACTATTTTATTACTTCTGGTATTGATGTCTATTTTGATGAATATGATACAAAAATAGACAGAACGAAACCTTACTCGGTTGTAAGTGCAATTAAGACAGGTATTAGAAATAGCACTCACATGTTATGTCTTTTATCCCAAAATGCATTGGATTCAAAATGGATCCCTTGGGAAGTTGGGTATGGATATGATAGAACAACTGTTGTAGGGTTAACATTAAAAGAAATATCACAATCAGTCCTACCCGAGTATCTTCAAATCGTTCCAATTCTAAGAGGTACAAAATCTCTGAATAACTTTATTTCGAATGTATTAAAACGAGAGGAATCAACGCTTATAAATGAGAGGAAATTATTTTCCGCATACCAATCTCAGCATCCTTTAGACTCTGTCCTTAATTGGGAACTCTAACATAACTTCCAGCAGGTACAATACTTTGCTGGAAGTTTATATAATATACCAAATAGTATTTGTATATCTTAATGAGTAAGAGGAAAACGAAAAAGTAAAGCTTTTCCTACTTAATTTATTTTTGTAAGTCCTAAAAGCATTTCAAGATTTGCTTTCCCTTCCTCTGTCTTCCACTTTTTTCTCATTTTCTTTTGATTTTCGCCTTCAAGGGTTTCCAAAGCTTTTTCTTCTTGTTTTGTGGTTATGTCAAGATATACCATTGTGGTTTGAATACTTTCATGCCCAAGTAAATATGAGATTTGGGCTATGTTCATCCCATTTTCAAGCCAGTGTGAAGCTTTGGCATGCCTAAATTGATGAGCATGTAAATCCATAGGAACATCTTGGCATCTTTCATGAGCCATTGTGGCATATTTTTTCAGCATCTTGTTCACGTTTTCAGCGGACATCGGGACATATATGCCTTTGCTCTTTGAACAGAAAAGTAATGCATTCGCATCATTCTGCTTCGGATGGTATTTGATAAGATACCTTTTCAAGTATTGTGCTGGTTTGGCCAAAAGAGGAATCGGACGTTTCTTTCTTCCTTTGCCAATGACTATTATGTGAGGTTTTACACAATCCATAACAATATTGCCAATTTTCAGAGTCAAAAGCTCGTTGATGCGCACAGCGGTTGAATACAGGAGAAGCATCAGAGTGTAATCACGAAAGCCTATAGTACTCCCTTGATTAGGTATGGACAACAATACATCAACAGCCTGTTTACTGAGCCCAGTGACCTTTCTTTTAGAGTTTTTCTCATTTGGAACATTTTCCGCTTGTAAGAAAGCAGACATGTAGGATATATCTCTAAACGACAAATATTTCAGAAAAACGCGCAAGGCTGACAGTCTCACATTACATGTTGCAGGACTACACCCCCTATCTTCCTTTAACCAAGTAATCCACTCTATTATATATTCCATACAGAAACATTCTACGCTTAATGTTTCTGGTGTAGTGCCTTTTACGACTCTGAGGAATTCTGCATAGAGTTTCACGGAGACCTTATAATTTCTCTTTGTGTGAGGACTGCATGCCTTGATTGAAGGCACATAGTGTTCGAGCCAGTCATGCAGATAATCAGCTATCTGCATTGCTTGCGGATTAATCTTCTTTTTCATCTGTCTTTAATTTTAATAATTGATTCTCTGTATATTCCATTATATCAGAAATCGCTGGGGTCAAGGAATAATAAGCCAGCGTGCTCTCTATTTGCCGGTGTCCCATGCTCTTGCTTAGAACCAACAATTTGTCATGGATGGCAAATCCTTGGTGTGTCCAGCTGTTTATGTTCTCTATGGCATAGTTGTGCCTTAGCTCATATGGGATAGCATAGGATGAATTACAACTTTGCCACAACACCCGGAAATGATACGTCACCCAAGCTGGAGTGTGGGGCTTGTCATCCAGTGTCGGAAAGAACATCCTACGGTGTGGGACTAACTTGGATATTTTTTTATCATAAGTGCACATCAGAGCCAACATTGTATCATGGAGAACGACATAATGTTGGTCATACCCCTTACCACGTTTAATTGAAACCACACCATTTTCCAAGTTTACATCGTTACATTCCAGCAGAATGGCTTCAGTCGTTCTCATTCCGGAACTGTACAGTAAGCGGAAGAACACCGGTAGTGTCATGCGTTGGATAGCGGCAAGCCTGCCATGCCTTGGCTTAATGTTATCGCAAACATCGAAGAAGCGTTTCAATTCCCCGTGTGTGAAAGAATGTGGCGTATAAGTCCTTGGTACAGACCTTGGTACTTGTGGCAAGTTAATCTTCGTCATTCCACGTTTGTTCATGTATTTGATAAAGTCCAAAACAGGATAAACACGTGACACGCAAGAGTTGGTGCATTCAGATGAACGTTGCTTGCACCATCTGTCTACGATTTCTTGGGTAAGTTCGGTCTGTTCTGGATATTCCCTTGCACAAAAATGGTCGAAAAGTATTACGTTCTTGACATAGCTATGGCTATCACGCCCGGAAGCTTTACGATATTTCACGTATCCTTCTATTACTTTGGAGAGAAACGAAATCGTTTTCATCCGCCAAACACCCCCTTTCCTATGGGAAAACACTCTATGCTCAATGAACACTCCTTCAGCCTTTTGAACTCCGCGCTAAGGTAGCAGTCGAGAGAATTAGGTGACGCATGGCCGAGGGCTGCGCTTATAACTGGTTGCTGCACACCTGACTGCAACAGAGATGTCGCTACATAGTGACGGAACAGATGTATGCTCTTTCTCTCATTTGCACCTTGTCTTATTCCTGCCTTGTACATGACTTTTGAACATATAGCATCAAGGTTACTTGTGTGGAGTCTTCTGTGTGGCACACGCACAGTGAGAAATACATATGGTTCCCGGCATTGGGGACGTTCATTGAGCAAGTAATCATAGATAGCGTTTCCGACAACGGCACGAAGCGGCAATGTAAGTGGCTGTCCAGTTTTTGTCTGCGTGATTTTTATCAGATCGTGTTCCCAATCGAAACAGTTGAGTGTGAGTGTTGAAATGTCGCTCCCTCGTAGTCCTGTATACATGGCTAAGGTTATGATGGCTTTGTCTTGCAGGGATATTGTGAGGTCGTTTTCCAGCGTGTACTTGATTGCAGCCAATTCTTGTCCTGTGAGGTACTGGATGTTCTTCCGCTTGTTTGGTATGGATGGCAAATATGCGATTATCCGTTCAACGGATTGACCATAATGAGGCAAACAGGCCTTCAGTCCATATTCCACCGAATATCTGAGTGAATGGCTTTTCCCGGATTTCCCATCTTGCGAGAACACTTCCAATACTGCATTCTCGGTTATTGCCTCAAGTGAGCATACACCCATTTCTTGCAGATGGAAGAAAAATGAGGATAGCGCATACTTTACGTTTGTTGATGATTTGCAACGTTTGCCTACCACGTTGAAAGCCATGTCCGTTACATTCCTGTATTCTTCGCCAAGCAATTCGTAATGGTGAGGTTTGATGTAGTGTTTGCATCCGTCGGGTAATAATCCATTCTCGATATATTGGCAGATTACACGTAACAGGCGTACCTTGTTTCTGCAAGTATACTTGTTGGACCACAATTCTTTTAGTGTCGGTTCAACATCGGTGAGACTCTTCCATTTGTAATGTTCGGAATTGCCCGATAACCATTCAGCCATTTTCTTCACATAGTCTATGTACATGGCTGAATAACCTGTGTCTTGTAAATAAGAAACAAGCCCTTTGACTTTTTCATTCAGATTAAATATGTCCATAATCGCATCTTGTTTGAATGTTATTCTACAATTATAGACGGAATATAATCAGAACTGATTAAGACTCAAAACAAATGATTGCTAAACAATTGAATAATTTTATCGGAAATTCCTAAAAGTTCTGATAATGGCTCTCATCTATGAAGATGTGGTCGATGCCCATCTGCTTGAAATCCACCACGTCGTCCGTGCGTGACTTTATGGCGTGTTCCACCTTCTCCAGCTTCGCTTCAAGGTTGTGCTTGCGCTTCTCCAATCCTTTCAGCATCGCCCGCGACACGTTCTTTCCCTGCTGCCGTAGCACTTCGAGGTTTTCCTCCACCGTGTCAAGCTCTGCTTGCAGGATGCGCTGCTGCAATTCCGGCGACTGCGGTATCTTGCCGAACTGGTCGTGCGACATGATGACGCAATCGTAGTCGTTGTTCTTTATATTATTGAAGAAGCGCACACGGTTGGCGGTCGAAAAGTCCTTCTCCGAAGCGTACAGAATACGTGCGTTGGGATATGCCGCCTGATAGGTGGCTGCAATCTCCGCAACGTTGGCTTTCAGCCCGATAATCATCGGCTTGTGTGCCAAATTCAGACGCTTCATCTCATGCGCGGCGATGCACATTATCAGCGTCTTACCGGTTCCCACCTCGTGGTCGCAAATTCCGCCGCCGTTCTGTTTCAACATCCAGACGCAATCCATCTGTGAGGGATAGACGCTCTTGATACCCCGGCTTGCCAGCCTTTCAGGTTGAGGTCGGGAAAGGTCTGATGGGAGCCGTCGTAGCGCGGGCGCACGAAACAGTTGAACTTGCGGTTATACATCGTCACAAGCCGCTCCTTGAACTGCGGCGACTGCTCTTCGAGCCATTCGGAGAAGCCGTTTCGTATCTCGTCAATCTTGGCGTTGGCGAGTTGTATTCCCTCGCTGTCGCGCATCTTGATGTCGTTGCCATGCTCGTCCTTGCCGATGGACTTCATCATGTCAGGGCAGGTGTTGTGCAGGGCGTGTTTTAGGAGGTGCATACCGTCATAGTTCCGGTAATACCCCTTCACCAGAAACTCGTCCGTGATTTTCATGGTGCGGTAGCCGCACACCACCGAAAACTCGTCCATGCTTGCGGAATAGGCGATTTTCACCTCCGTGTCGAACAGCCGGCTCATGTAGGCGGCATAGACACCCGTCGGAATCCAGCGTTCCCCGAAATTGAAGTCCAGATCCTCGAAGGCGATGCGCTGCGGCTCGGCATCTTTCAGAGCCTCCAACGCCTGCTTCACCTCCGGCATACGCTCATTTTCGGGATTGTCACCCATCCATGCCTCTATGCGTTCCGCTTTCTCTATGACATTTCCGGCGATGAAACGGTCTTTGATTTCGTAACCGGTCACGAGCGGATTGTAGTAGATGCGCCCTTGCAGGGCAGTGAGCAAATCCTCCGCCGTGCTGTCGGTTATCTCCCGCATATAGTCGAGATTGACCGTACCATATTTGTTGAGCGACGCAGACAGGGCTTCTTCGGGAGAGCCTACGTTGGCATGGCTCTCCACCGCGAAGGAAACAGGATGCTCGAAGATGTCCGCCTTGACGAACTTTCCGTTTTCCATCCGTTCCAGCGAAAGGATGTCGCGCCCGCCCGCATCCATCATCACTAACTTCACGTTCTGCTTGGCGTTGAGGTTGCCGTAGCGCATGACAAACTCATCGTAACAGGTATTCAGATGCTCTCGCCACGGAACATTTGCCTCGCGCCGGAGCGATTCATAACGGTACAGACGCTCGTAGGCGTCACGCAGCGACACATACAACAACGCCTTTTCCTTCTGGTATCCTTTCAGGTCGAGCGGCTGGAATGTCGCCCCGTATGGCGTGATGTCTTTCAGGTAGCCGATGTTATGACGCCCCCGGTCAGCCACCAGCGACCCTTCGCGCAGGTGCATCTCCGGCGTGCGGTGGTAGGCACGCGGAGAAAGGTCCACGACTTCCTCCTTCGGCTTTTCCGCTTCGATGTCGGGGAAAAGGAAAGTCCCCACCGCTTCCGATGGGGTATCTGTAACGGCAGGTGCGGCGACTGCCTCCGGCTGTGTTTCCTCCTGTCGTGGCTGCTCACGGGAAGTTTCCGGCACGGCTTTCACTTCCGTCTTTTCCGCCACTTGTTTCTCGTTATGCTGCCTTGCCAGTTCCCGAAGTTCTTTCCTACGCTCCGGCGTCAAACCCATCATCATTTCATAGAAACCGTTGATGGGAGGATTGGTATCCCAGTCCAGTGTGGCATAGATGTCGTCCGGGTCGGCAGGCTTGGCGGTGTTCTCCGCTTTCACCTCCTTATTCTCCATTGCGGGTTTTGCAGTTGGAGCTGTCGGTGTAACCGTGACTTTCGGTTTGGGCGGAGTGGACTTTGCCGTAACTGCCTTTTTCACCGTCTTTTTCTTTTTGGAGGTTTTCGGTTGGCTGACCTCTTCCGTCATCCCCCAGAGGTCAAGCAGGGTGAGCTGCACGCCTGCGGAATATTGCGGGCGCGGTTCTATCTCCGGCTTTTCATCTGCGGGTTGCGGCTTTTCTGTCGGAGTTTCCACCGTCTGCGCCGAGGATACTGTTTCCAATTTTATGGCAGGACGCTCTACTTTATTTTGAACGGCAACTTTTTCTTCCGTTCCTGCCTGCCGGATTGAACCCGAATACAAGCGCATGGCAAGCCTGTAATGGAAATCCTCGTCGAGCATACGGCGCAAATCCCCGGCGATGCCTGCTGCCTTGCCCTCGTGCAGATAAACCATAGCGGGCTTCCCGTAGGGTCTGTGTCAAGTTTCGCCATCGTATGCACGATGCGTTCCGGGTGGTGGATGAAATAGGCGTTGTCGGTCAGGGCGGTTTTCGTGTCCGTCTGTATCACGGTCATCAGCCGCTCGTCCTGCGACATTTCCTTCTTGCTGAGGTTCTTTTGCAGGACAATCAGGTCACTGCCCACCTCCGTGCCCGCGTTGTCCGTGAACAGGTTGTTGGGCAGGCGTATCGCGGATACCAGATTGGCCTGACTGAACAGCTCGTTACGCACGGAGGTCTTGGTGCTATTCAATACCCCTTGCGAGGTGATGAACGCCACGATACCGCCGTCACGCACGGCATCCAGTCCTTTGAGAAAGAAATAGTTGTGGATGGTTTTCTGGGCGGAGCGTCTGCCGAAAGAGTCGCTCCGCTGAAACTCCGCGTCGAACACGGCAATGTCACCGAACGGAATGTTGGACACCGCCAAGTCGAAATAATTGTTGAACGGTCTTTCGATTTTCTCAAAACCGCAGGTGCGCATTTTCTGGTCGGGATAGAGATGCCTCAAGATTGTACCCGTGAGCAGATCCTTCTCGAAAGCCATCACATCCGCATTGGGGCTGTGCCGCAGCATGGAATCCACGAACACGCCGACACCTGCCGACGGTTCGAGCATACGGGCGGGGCGGACGCTGTAATCTGCCAGCACGTCCGCGATGGTGTCGGTTATCTCTTTGGGGGTGTAGAAAGCGGTCAGCACGGACGCTTTCAGCGAATCCACAAACCGCTTGTACTCTGTTTCGTCCTTGCTGTTCTCACGGATAAGCCTGTGCAGCTCCACCGTCGGGGCGAACAGTTCGAGGTCGGATTTCGCCCACCGGACGGCATCCGTCAGTTCCTTTGCAGGGTTGAGGATACATTTCAGACCGCCGAAACCGCAGTACCTTTGAAGTATGGCACGCTCTTCGGTTGTCGCTGTCCTATTTTCCCTGTCAAGGATGAATGCCGTCCGTATCGCCTCGATGTTGTCCCGCAGTTTCTGTTTGCGGTTAAACGCCATATTCGTCTAAGTAAAGGACGGTTGCTCCCGTCAGCTCCGTGTAGAGCAGGTCGTAATCGGAAGACAGGGCGAAATTGTCATCCGAGAGGTCATAGACGGAGAACACGTTGCCGACAAGCGGCAGCAGTTTCAGGACAAAGGCTTCACGCTTCTCTTCCGGCACTTCATCGGCAAACTCGTTTTCCACGACTTCGCGGAGGATGGCGTAACGGGAATAATGCAGCCCGCGCAGCAGCGTGTCCATCGCCAGTTCCTGCGCACCATCGGCGGGATAGCCTTCAAGCCGTGCCCTCTCATACGTTTCGGCGGCACGGTCGGCCCGTTCCCGTATGAAAGCGGTGTCGTCAGCCTGTTCAAACTTGTTCGTGCGGAGATAGTCCAGCAGGTACAGACCGTAATAGGAAAAGTCGGTCTGACCCTCGTTTTTCTTCTTGTTGTTCATTACTTTGGATTTAGCGGATTGATAATTAACGGGATAATCGGTTGGAAAAAGGAAGAAAAAGGCACTCGGTATCCCTCCGAGTGCCACCACTAAATCCAAAGTATGAGTGTAATCCGGTATCGAAGAACAATTCATTACTCTGAACAAGTGGCAAAGTTAATACTATTTCTTCCGTCCTGAAAATTTCTTGTCCTTTTTAGCCTCCGGGAACACAAAAGTCGTGTTATATTCCCCGTCAAAGGCGACAACAGCATCGAAACTCTTGCCCTGTTTGCTCTTGAACCCTTTGAGCAGCTTGGTATGCCCTTCGGTGAGCAGGTCTTTGATTTCATCGTCGGACAGGGTGCGTCCCGCTTTCAGCCGGAACACGGGCAGTCCGCACTCCGTGTTGTCGCAGCGTACCACCTTGCCGTAGAACCGCATCCTGCCCGTGCCACACTTGGGACACGCGCAGCCGGAGTCACGGCTGCCGAAGAGCTTGTCGCACGAGATCAGTTCGGAGGTTATCTCACGTGTGTACGCCTCTATCTCCTTGCGGAAGGTGTCGTCGGACAGTTCCCCGCGCTCGATACGCGCCAGCTCCTTTTCCCATTCGCCCGTCATGGCAACATCGGCGATGCGCATCGTCTTGACGACGGAATTGAGGGCAAGTCCTTTTTCGGTGGGAACAAGCGACTTCTTGCAGCGTTCCATGTAACCGCGCTTGAAAAGCGTTTCGATGATGGAGGCGCGTGTGGCGGGAGTACCGATGCCACAGTCCTTCATCGCCTGCCGCAGTGCGTCGTCCTCAATTTCCTTGCCCGCCGTTTCCATTGCCGAGAGCAGGGTGGCTTCGGTATGCAGCGGCTTGGGTTTGGTCTTTCCTTCGGTAATGGACGAGCCTTTCGGTGTCAGCGTGTCGCCTTCCTGCCAGCCGGGATGGTAATTTCCTCTTTTTCCTCGCCATAGACGGCACGCCATCCGGTTTGCTTCACGACGCTGCCTTTTACGGTAAACTCCACTCCGGCACATTCCGCCGTGACAGTGGTCACATCCTTGACGCATTTCTCAGAGAATGCCTCGACCATGCGCCCGGCAATCATCTGATAGATGGTATTGTCCTCTTTGGAGAGGAAGAGCGGTTTCTCACCCGTGACGAGCAGGGCATGGTGGTCTGTCACCTTGCCGTCGTCCACGCTGCGGCGTGTCGGGGCGGCTTTTGCCCGCACCTTGTCTTTCCATTCGGGCTGTGTGCCGATGAAAGCGAGCAGTTTGGGAATTTCGGCAAACACGTCTTCGGGGATGTAGCGGCTTCCCGTTCTCGGATAGGTTATCAACTTCTTTTCGTAGAGTTTCTGCGCGATTTCAAGCGTCTGTTCCGCCGTGAAGCCGTGCTTGGCGTTGGCTTCTTTCTGGAGCGTGGTCAGGTCGTAGAGCAAGGGAGTTTCCTCCGTCTTCTCCTTGCGCTCGGCTTTCGTGACAGTGGCGCAACCTGCCGCCTTTACCTTATTATATAGTTCCATCGCCGGTTCTTTCTCTTTCCATTTCTCGGAGGATGAGAATTTCACGACTTCGCCGTCGCAACCGTCCGTTGCGATATGGAGCTGCCAGAATGCTTCGGACGTAAAGCGGCGGTTCTCCCAGTAGCGTTCACATACCATAGCCAACGTTGGTGTCTGCACCCGCCCCACGGAATACGTGCCGTGTCCGGCGGCGATGGATAACGCCTGTGTGCCGTTGATGCCCACGAGCCAGTCGGATTCGCTCCGCGCTTTGGCGGCGAGGTAGAGGTTGTCGTATTTGCTGCCGTCTTCGAGTTTCCGCAGTCCCTCGCGGATAGCTTTGTCGGTGAGAGAGCTGATCCACAGGCGCACGAAAGGAGTGGTGCAACCCGTATAGTGGTAGAGGTAGCGGAAGATAAGCTCTCCCTCGCGTCCGGCATCGGTCGCCACGATGATATGTTCGCTTGTGTCGAACAGTCTTTTGATGACTTTTATCTGCGACACCACGCCGCTGTCGGGCTTGTAACCTTTCTCCGTCCTGACCTGACGGGGGACGAGCGTGAATGTGTCGGGAATAATCGGGAGGTTGTCACGGACAAATCCGCGCACGCCGTAGCCGTCGGGCATGGCAAGCTGAACGAGGTGTCCGAATGCCCATGTCACGGCATAACCGCCTCCCTCGAAATATCCTTCCTCTCTCTTTGTCGCGCCCACGATGCGGGCGATTTCACGTGCCACGGAGGGCTTTTCTGCAATGATTGTCTTCATGTCTTCTTCTTTTTTGTTGATACTTTGGATTTTATTTTGGATTCAGTGGCGGACACGGGATTACATTTTCATGCCCTTGCCCGTTTTCTTCTGCGGCTTCTCCTGCTGCTGTTGCTGGCGGGCGTCCTTCGGGTTGGTCTGACCTTTCTGCAACGGCTCTCTCAGATTCTTTGTAGCCTCGTTGGTCTTGCCATCGTTGTTCACCGCCACCTGCGTGCGGCTCTCGTTGGACGGAGCAACCTGCTGTGCATTGTCAGGGTTCGTGTCGTAGCGGTACGGGCGTCCCTTCTCCGGGTTGAACTTGATATACATCGTGGCATGGAAGCCCTGCTTGTCGGTCACGTTCTCCAGCTTCACGGCTTTACCCGCCACATAGTCGGCTTTCTGCTGGTCGGTGAAGCTCACGCCGCTCCATTTGCTGATGGGGCGGATGCTGCCGTCCTCGTTCGTCCACGTGTTGCGGCGTTGCTCCTTCTTGGTCTGTGCGGCATTTTCCCCGCCCTGCGCCTGACTTTTCGATGTGTCGCCTTTGGTTTCCTGTGTCTGTGCGGTACGGGGCGACTTGCCGGTTCCCGGCACGAACTCCACGCCGCGCTGCTCCACGTTCACTTGCAGGGTGGTGACGAACTTTCTGCCGTCGTTGCGCTCGATGAGCTTGTCGCGTACGGGCAGTCCGGCGCGGAGCATGTCCCGCTCCTGCGTGGTGATTTCCGTCTTGCCGATGCGCTCCGGGATGCGCACCCTGCTTGCCGGAATGTCCGTGATTTCATTCGTCTTGCGGTCGATGCTGATGTAGGAGGGGATGATCTCGCCCGTTTCCCTGTCCACAATGTCCACGACCCTACCGAGATTGCCCGTTTCGCGGAGGTTCTTCCGGTCATTGTCGGAGAATTTGTGTTCCTTGTACTCATCCAGCTTCTGCTCCTTGCGGATGAAGTGCGGCACGAGGCTGATGTTTCCCTCACCGTCCTTCTTGAAGGAGAGGCGGGCGTCCAGCTCGAATGATTCGCCGCCGAAGGTCGGTTTGACCTTTACCAAGTCGGACTTGCCATAGTTGAGCATCTTCGTAAGGTCGCCGGACTTTTCAAGGTTGTCCCGCTTTACGCCCCATCTGTCCTCCAGCTCCTGCCAGTTGATTTTACTCTCGTCGATGGGCTGGTAGCCACGTTTGCCCTGCATCTGTTCGGATTTGTCCTGTTGCTGTTCTTTCCGTTGTTCCATGTTCTCCTGTTTTTGAGGTTCTTGTTTCTCTGTCTGTTGTGCTGCCATCTCTTCCTGCACCTTCTTCTCATAGTCGGAGGTGTCCACCTTGTGAGGGGCGAGCAGCTCCTTGTTCGCTTCGGGGTCTTTCAGCAGTTGCTTCATCACCTCTAAGAGATTTTCAGCTTGGTCTGCCGCAATGCGGTAGAAACCGAAGCGGCTGGGTTCCTTGCACTGCCGGAAGAAGTTCTTGAAGAAGTTGTCCAGCACGTCGCCATGTCGGTCGAATTGCAGGAAACTCTGCGCGTTCTCCGCTTTTGCGGGGGTGCGCTTGGGTGTGCCGTCCGCGTTCAGCCCGGCTACCACGCTGATCTCGCCTGTCTTCTCGTCACGGACTACCAGCACGTCCTTTTCGTCTTTTTTCTTTGCCATCTGAAAAATGTTTTAATGGGTTATTTATGAAAGAAATTATGGATACGAGCCTTGTAGAAGGCTATATCTTCCTTTTTGAAGTCCTTGATATGGTTGGAAAGGAATGTCAGCACGTCCTCCTCGCTGTAATAGGTCTTCTTGCCCAGCGTCTTGTAGGGCAATGCGCCTACGCTGCGGTAGCGTTGGAGGGTGCGTTTGCTTATCTGGAGCAACATGCACAAATCCTGATTGTCGAAAAGGCGGATGCTTTCCGTGATAGTGGGCTGTTTCCCCTCAGCCTTCATCGCCAGCAGCAGTTCGTCCTGACGGTCGAGCCGTTCCATCAGCTTCTGCATCCAGCCCTCGAAGTTGTTTCGTGTGAGCAGTTCCATGACCTATGTCCTCCTTCCTTTTGGTTTGCCGCCCGTGCGCAGCGTGTGGTTGTGGAACAGGGTGTCTATTGTCCCTTCCTCGTTCCTTACTGTGTTGTCCTCCAATAGCCGCAGTATCTCGGAAAGGCGGTAGCGGCAGCTTCCGCGTACCACCACATACTCGATACGGTGGTCGGTGCGCATACGCTGCATGGTGCGCTTGCTCACGTTGAGCATCTTCGCCGCCTGTGCCGTGTCAAGCAGCTTGTCTTCGGTTTCCCGCTTCCGTTTCTTCTCGTCCCTTGCCTCGCGGATGTACCCTGCGATGTTCGCAATCTGCGCCATCATCTCCTTGTAGGCGGAACTTTCCATTGTTATCACTTTCATGTTCAGTCCTTTCTTTTTGTTTCTGCGACAAAATTCGGCAATAAACAAAAGGGGCTTTAACAACTCACTACGTGACTCACGTAAGATTTTTGCGGAAGATGGCTCCGTAACCCGGTCAAACGGCGCAACAGGCAGCCTTTCAGCGGAAAACGATACGTCTTGTATGCCGTTTCGTTACCTTTGCGGCAAACTCTAAATGACATGAATATGGAAATAGTATCTATCGAGAAAAAGACTTTCGAGATGATGGTGGCGGCATTCGGCGCACTCTCGGAGAAGGTCGCCGCCCTGAGGCGCAAAAGCGACACGGGGCGCATGGAAAGATGGCTCACGGGCGAGGAGGTCTGCGGGCAGTTGAGAATAAGCCCGCGCACGTTGCAGACGCTGCGTGACAGGCGGCTTATCGGCTACTCGCAGATAAACCGCAGGTTCTATTACAAGCCAGAGGAGGTGAAGCGGCTGATACCGCTTGTCGGCACGCTCTATCCGCACGGCAGATGATTTGATTTATTCACCCACTGAATCCGAAGTTATGATGAACGAGAACAACGATGTTTTTACGATGGAAGACGAGCCGATAGCCTCTGTGGTGCAGGATATGCGCAAAGGCTCGAAATGGCTGTCCGCATTTCTGGAAAGCTACCGTCCTCCGCTGGACGGGGAACGTTACCTGACGGACGGCGAGGTGTCGGAACTGCTCCGTGTGAGCCGGCGCACCTTGCAGGAATACCGCAACAACCGCGTGTTGCCCTTCATACTTTTGGGAGGGAAGGTGCTTTACCCGGAAACGGGGCTGCGCGGGGTACTGGAAGCGAACTACCGCAAGCCGCTGGAGTGAGGCGGTTTCATGAAAAAGTAAACGGGTGACACCTTTTGTGGTGCTACCCGTTTACTTGTCTTATGGGGTATGTGCAATCAGCAATACCCGGCTTTTCCGTTCTGTATGAACATCACGTATGTCTGCCGTTTCTCTTGTGAGAGTGCCTTTCCCACCAGCCATGTGCGGAACAGGTGGGTGTTGTAGGTATTCACCCTGAAAGCGACCGGGATGATGATTTCAAGGGCGTACACGTCCGCGTGCAGCCCGTTTTCAAGCTGCATGTAGCGGCACACCTCGTAGTCGTTCAGCACGTCCGACTTGCGGACGGCTCTGATGGCGGCGTTCACTGCCGGGACGGTCGTATGGAACAATCCGGCTATTTCGGTGGCGGTCATCCACACGTCGTTACCGGTTACGCTGACTGCCTTGTCCTCGATGATGATTGTGTCACGTTTCATGGCTTTTCTTTTTAGATGGTGCAACCTGCAAATTCCTCGACGCCGTTCAATCTTGCGGCAAGGTTCT